>NZ_NFHY01000001.1:0-287210 GCF_002161525.1 Drancourtella sp. An57 | reverse complement strand
TGCTGAATTGATTCGTTGAAATTCGAGAGGCAGGTATAGCTATGAGCAAAACAGAAAAAGAATTGGTAGTTATTGATGAAAAAGCCCAGGCACCAAACAGTGAAGTGGCACACTATAATATTAAGAGCATGATTTATGTTATACGCAACCAGCAGGTTATGCTGGATAGCGATTTAGCCATGTTGTATCAGGTGGAAACAAGAGTTTTTAATCAGGCTGTAAAAAGAAATATAGCACGCTTTCCGGATAGTTTTAGGTTTCAAATTAGTAAAGACGAGTATGAGGCTTTGAGATCACAAATTGTGACCTCAAAAGAGGAGGATGCTAATGGTAACAAAAAAGGTGGCAGAAGATATTTACTTTATGTTTTTACTGAACAGGGAATCGCAATGTTATCGGCTGTTTTAAGAAGCGATGTTGCTATTCAAGTTAGTATCAATATTATGAATGCATTTGTAGAGATGAGGCGTTTTATAGCCAATAACGCTTTGCTTTTTGAACGTATCAGCAACATAGAACTAAAACAGCTAGAATACCAGAAACAGACTGATGAGAAATTAGAGCAGATATTTGAGTACATATCCGGGCATGAGGAAGCTGGCCAGAAAGTGTTTTTTGATGGTCAGATTTATGATGCATTCAGTTTGATTGTCAGTCTGATACAAAAGGCAGAAAAAGAAATTACACTGATAGATGGATATGTGGATGTGGGAACATTAAATTTACTCTCCAAGAAAAATGAAAACGTGTCTGTTACAATCTACACTCAAAAACGGACAAGACTTACCAAAACAGATGTGGAGAATTTCAATGCACAGTATCCAACTCTGGAAGTGAAATACACAAAGGTGTTCCATGATCGCTTTTTAATTCTTGATAGAGGTACAGCTTATCATGTGGGAGCATCATTAAAGGATGCAGGAAAAAAGTGTTTTGGGATTAACCTTATTCAAGATGCAGGGATCATCAGGGATATATTGCAGAGGTTAGAACTGGAAACGGAGGAATGAGTTTCAAAAGCAGGAATTATTAGCTGAAAATGCGAAACAGTTCCTGCTTTTTATTTTTTGAAAGGGGAATTTTTATGCAAAAACTTCTCTCATTTCACAGAGAATATACATTTGACGGGAAGAAGTATTTTTATGATAAATGCAGGAAAAAGTACATTTTAAAAACACCGGAAGAAATCATACGGCAGACAACAGTCAAATTTTTCAGATGGAAACTGCATACCCCTTTAAGAAACATACAGACCGAAGTTTCCATGAAGCGGTACGGATATCCGGAGCGAAGAGACCGGGCAGATATACTGATTTTACAGCCCGATGGAAATACAATTCTGGCTGTAGTGGAGTGCAAGGCGGCGTATATTCCGATCGATGAGAAGGTAATTGCTCAGCTTTTGCGCTACGCCAAAGCTTTAAATTCAGAATTTGCTTTCGCAACGAACGGAAGTGATCTGAGAGTATTTCGGTTTGATCAGAGATCCGGATATAAAGAGACAGAATGTCCTGCCTCATACAAACGGATGTGCAGATCTAACTGTAATGAAACACCACAGGCAATGACACTTTCTTCACGTCCGGATTTAAAGACGCTTGAGAATATCACATATGTACGCAGACATTATGACAGCTATATAGGAAGACAGACCAGGGAGCATCTGAAGAAAAAACGATACAGGCCGCAGCAGTAGACGATGGGAATAGATGCCATCATGCGCTGCAATTAATATTAGATACAAATATGGAACTATGTCATACCAAAGAAGGAGTGCGTTGCTTTATAAACCACAGCGGGAAAATTAATGTCGGCCGCAAAGGCAGGGCAAAAGTGCAGGAAGTGCTTGAGTATGTAAGGATGAGAATGCCTTCGTTAGTGGACGAAAAGAACGGGCGGATACATTTGGGAGAATTTCGGACTGACAGGTTACTATATGTTACTTCTGAGGAATTTAGTGATTTCTTTGAACACGTGATAAGCTACGTTCTGATTCTTGAAGCGTTTAGAAAGATGAAAAATGGAAAAGATGTGCAAAGGGAATAAGATACGTTAGCAATAGGGAGAAGATTTGCAGATAGACAGTTCCTGCAAATTTGCTTATAATTATGATAATCGGATTGCAAGAAAAATATCTGCTGTTTTGGAGGGCTGTTATGCTGAGCATATATCTGGGAGAAATGGATCAGGCAATTTACTATCCGCCTGTATACTTTGACAATCAGTATGAAGATGAGTGGATTACAGATAAATTATCCATGGAAATGATAAAGGACGTAGATAAATCGGAAGTTATCGGACCGCATTTAATAGAAAGTCCTGTACTGGGTCCTATTTCTGTAAAAGAGATTTCGGGTGGAGTAAAAACGCTTATCCTGATGGCATTTGACCAGTCGGGTAAAATATTTAATGCTTCTGCCTGCGGAGACAACTGCGCAAAATGGATTTTGAAAATAGGCGAAGAAAAAGACCTGACGATTAATCTTCGTCATATTATGGATTTTGGAAATGAAAAATTTGAAATCAAAATTCTCAATACGGGAGAAATTGTTCATGATATGGGGCAGTTTGTGGAAATCGCTGGTAGATATGTGTAGGTGAAGAGTGATGAGAGGAAAATATAAGATCGTTGTAAAAAATAACCGGCTTCACTATGAATTTGAAATAAAAAGAAATATTACCGTTATCCGGGGCGATAGTGCTACTGGAAAAACAACACTGATTAACATGTTGAGACAGTCAGAAAATCTGGGTGCTTCAAGCGGTATTGAGGTGGTATGCAGTGTTCCCTGCAGAATTCTGGAAGGGCCAAACTGGAAGTTAATTTTGGAAAATTCATCAGGAACGATTTTTTTTACAGACGAAGAAAATACATTTATCAATACAGAAGAATTTGCGACAGCTGTTAAGAATTCGGATAATTATTATGTACTGATTACAAGGGAAAATTTATATAATCTTCCATATAGTGTGGAAGAAATTTATGGTATCCATTGTTCAGGAAAATATCATGATACAAAGAAAATGTATAATCAGATGTATCAGATTTATTCTGATTATCAAGAACTTCCAATAGTACCGGAAAAAATTATTACAGAAGATTCTAATTCTGGATACGAATTTTTTAAAGCTGTTGGGAAAGAAAGAGAGATTGTCTGTGAGAGTGCCGGAGGCAAATCAAACATTTTTCAACTGTTGCAGAAAGAAGGACAGGAACCAATATGCGTGATAGCAGATGGAGCCGCTATTGGTCCGGAGATGGATCGTCTGTATAAGTATACGTTAAAAAAGAAAAATATTCATTTGTATTTTCCGGAGTCTTTTGAATGGCTGATTTTGAGTTCGGGACTGATACAGGGAAAGGACATCCAGTCTATATTGGAAAATCCGGAGAACTACCTTGACAGCAGAGAATATTTCAGCTGGGAAAGATTTTTTACAAGTGTTTTGACAGAACGAACCAAGGATTCTTATCTTAGATATAATAAGAAAAAATTAAACGAAAGATATTTGCACGAAAAAAATAAGGAGATGATTCTTGGCAGAATCAAGGGAGTAAAATTTTTGATCGGGAAATAAACGATTGATACTCCTGGTTGACAGGACAAGTATTAGAATGATATAAAATGTAATGAAAGAAGCGGAAAATTCTTTAAACAATAAGGAGTTTCAGCTTCTTTCATGTATTTGAAAGAAATTTATGATATCATAGATTCAGCTGAAAATTAGTGCATAGACAGGATGGATACAAATGGTAAAAACAATTATGAAAGATATTTTCTTCCTTGGGCAGAAGTCTGAGCCTGCTTCAAGGGAAGATTTGCAGGTCGGGAGAGATCTGCAGGATACATTGGCGGCTAACCGGGAGGCGTGTGTCGGCATGGCGGCCAATATGATCGGAGTCAGAAAACGGGTGATTATTGTGAATATGGGGATGTTTGACGTTGTCATGTTTAACCCGGTCATGGTCAGAAAGGACACGCCGTACGAGACAGAAGAGGGATGTCTTTCCCTTCCCGGTGTCCGGAAAACCACCCGTTATCAGAACATTGAGGTGGAATATTATGATATGAACTGGACAAAGCAGCGGCAGAAGCTGAGCGGCTGGCAGGCTCAGATCTGCCAGCATGAACTCGATCATCTGGAAGGAATTCTGATCTGATATGAAAGAGGAAAAATGGGACAAGCTGCTGCAGATCCGCACAACCGGGCGAGATGATTCTCATGCAGACCAGTACCGGTATCCATATGAGCCGACGCCGTATCCGGTTCTGGAGCGTCTGGCAAACAGCGGATATATCCGGAAAGGAAATACGCTTTTGGACTATGGATGCGGCAAAGGCCGTGTTGATTTCTTTTTGTCGTGGCAGACCAGGTGCAGGTCCATTGGAATCGAGTATGATGAGCGGATTTATGAAAAAGCAGTGGAAAATCAGAACATGTCGTCAGTTTCGGGAAGGGTAACGTTTCAGGCTGTCGATGCGGGAGAATTTCCGGTGCCGGAAAGTGTGGACCGGATCTATTTTTTCAACCCGTTTTCTCTGGAAATCCTGCAAAAAGTGATCAGCAGGATTCGGGATTCGTATTACGAGGCGCCAAGAGAAATTTTACTGTTTTTCTATTACCCGTCAGATGAATATATTTCTTTTCTGATGACGGTGAATGAACTGACATTTTATGATGAGATTGACTGTGGAGATTTATATGATGGAAAAGACAGCCGGGAACGGATTGTAATTTTTAAAATGTAAAAAGGAGAAAAGGGATGATATGGAATCCGGCGATTCCTGAAGTCGGGGGAGAACAAATGAGATGAAAGAAAAGAATTATAATCTTGAACTGATCAGGATGATTTCTTTTGTTCTGGTCATTGCGATTCACGTAAGTAATTATTTCTGCAGAGCTTATGGAGAAATTCCGAACAGCGAGTATGCATTTTCTTTGGTGATCGATACGGCAGCGAGGGTAAGTGTACCTTCCTTTTTTATGATTTCCGGGGCGTTGCTGCTGGGAAGAGAGGAGACACTGAAAAAGCACTGCAGAAGGATCTTACGCTTTTTGTCGGTATTGGCTGTATGGAGCGTGGTTTATTATCTGTGGAATACCTGTTATATGAAAACAGAAGTAAAACTGCAGGAAATTATTTTTGTTCCTGCGGAAGCCCATCTTTGGTACCTGTATGCTATGATACCGATTTATCTTGTGCTTCCGTTTCTGCAGGTTATGTGCAGAAACCTGTCGAAGAATCTTGAAACTGCACTCCTGATTATTTCGACAGGAGCAGTGCTTCTGAATTTTCGTACTACTTTTACAGGTGAGGAACTGTATTATGATCTGCCGTTGATTGGAGATAAAGTCTATACATACTACTTGTTTTTCGGTTATTATATTAGCAAGTACAGGAAAAAAAATCCCGATTCGCCAGAAAACAGCAGTGCTGATTTGTATATTCAGTATGGCGGTATCTTTTGGAGCAACCATGGGGGCAACATTTGCAAAAGGGTATCATTATGAAAAAGAATTGACTTATGGTTCACCGTTTGTGATTTTGGCATCCGTTATGTTTTTTATTATTATGATAAGGGTGAATGATGGAAATTTTCAGCCTTCAGACCGCAGAAAGCGTATAATAGACCTTTTTTGCAACTGTTCGTTTGGCATATATCTGATCCATATTTTATTTCTGGATAATTACAAAAAATATATGGAACCAACTGATTTTACGGCATGGATTGCAATACCGGGGCTGACTTTTGTGATTGCGGCAGTGTCCTTTGTGTGTGTCTTGATTATGAGGCAGACAACGATCGGGAAGAAAATTACATAGAGGGAATGAATGTCCGGATGGAGGAAAGTGAATAATAGAATCAAAACGTGCGATAGCGGAAAGGAAAGAATGATATGTGTACCTGTATTACGTATGACAATGGAGATTTTTACTTTGGAAGGAATCTGGATCTGGACTGCTCTTTCGGGGAGAAGGTTGTGATCACACCGAGGAATTTCCCGCTGGATTTCCGTCTGGCAGGGCGTAAGGAACAGCATTATGCCATGATCGGCATGGCATCAGCTGTCAGCCGGTTCCCTTTGTATGCGGAAGCGGTAAATGAAAAGGGGCTGTGTATGGCAGGGCTGAATTTCCCGGGAAACGCATACTATCAGAAACCGGAAGGTCAGGGAATGGAACTTGCCTCTTTTGAGATCATTGCCTGGATTTTGGGAAACTATTCCACGGTGGCGGAAGTGAAAAATGATCTTGAGAAAATGAAAATTGTGGACATTGCGTTTTCTGAGAAGATGCCTCCGGCGCCGCTTCACTGGATGCTGGCGGACCGGGAACAGTGTCTTGTTCTGGAGGCTGTTCAGGAAGGACTGAAAATTTACGAAAATCCATTTGGTGTGCTGACGAATAATCCGCCGTTTGAATATCACAGGCTGAATATGAACAATTATATGAATCTCAGCGCAAAAAGCCCGGAGAACCGCTTTTGTGACAAGCTGAGCTTAAAGCCTTATGCCCAGGGAATGGGAGCGGCAGGATTGCCGGGAGATGCTTCTTCCGCGTCACGGTTTGTAAGGGCTGCTTTCCTGAAATGGAATTCTGTATCGCCGCAGGACGAGAAATCGAATGTTTCCCAGTTCTTTCATATTCTGGACGGGGTATCGATGGTGCGCGGGTCTGTGATTACAGAGGCCGGAACATATGATATCACCACTTATTCCTGCTGTATTAATACACGGACAGGTGCATATTATTACAAAACATACGATGACAGCCGGATCCGGAAAGTAGAGATGCAGGAAACGGATCTGGAAGGAGCTGAACTGATAACGGTGTTTTAGGAAGGGAAAAAGGCAGAGCGTAAGATTGCTCTGCTTTCTTTTTACGATGATTTTACGTGTTGCAACTTCAGATTTGACATTCTCCTGTTAGACTTAAAAAAATCATAATTTGAGAAGGGAGAACGTCTAAATATGAAGAAACGACAGCTCAGTATAGCACTTGCAGCATTTTTAACCGCATCCGCAGTTGCCCCGGCAGCAGGCATGCCTGTGTCTGCTGCATCTTCCGGAAATACGGTTTTTATCAATGAAGTCGAGTCTGATGATCCGAATGGAGGGAATGACTGGATTGAGATAGTGAATACAGGAGATCAGGCCGTGGATATCAGTGGCTGGTTTGTCACAGACGACAAGGGTCTGGAACGGCTTACGAGCAATGAGACAAAGCAATTTCCAGATGGAACAGTGCTGGAAGCAGGAGCGGTAATGGTATTGGAGGACAGTATTGATTTTAGTTTTGGGCTTGGGAAAAGCGATACTGTTTCCTTGTACAACGCAAACAGCAGTCTGAAGGATACCTACAGCTATGACGGACATGCTTTGGGAACTTATTCCAGAGTACCAGATGGGACAGGAGAGTTTGTTGATCAGAGTTCTACGAAGGGAGCGGTAAATGTTACCGCACAGGAACCAGGAGAAGGGGAAAACGGCGAATCCGGACAGAATATGACGGCGCTTGTGATAAATGAAATCAATTCCTCTCCGGATGACTGGGTAGAACTGATGAATACAGGAAATGAAACCATTGATCTGTCAGGGTGTGAAATTCGTGATAATTCCGATGACCATCGGTGGAGATTTTCGGAAGGTTCCACGATAGAACCGGGAGCGCTGCTGGTGGTTGATGCTAAAACAATGGGAAGAATTTATAATGACCAGACAGACACGTTTGAAGAAAATACGTTTGAGGCAGCAATCGGAATCGGGTCTGCGGATTCTATCCGGCTTTATGATTCACAAGGAACTCTTCTAGATGAATACTCCTGGACTGAACATGCTTCATATGAAGGAGATGCGGCTCAGGCTTCTTATGGAAGATATCCGGATGGAACAGGAGCATTTGCACTCACAAAAGAGACAAAAGGACAGGCGAATGAATGGTATGCTCCATCTGTTGTAATCAACGAAGTAGAATCGAATGGTGACAGCACAGACTGGGTAGAAATCAAAAATACAGGAGATACTGCGGTAGATATTTCAGGATGGTACCTGTATGATAATGATCCGGTAGGACATGCGTCCGATATTACTCCTGTAGCGGAAGGAACGATCTTAAATTCGGGAGAATACTATGTTTTTGAGGGAAACCGTGACTTTTCATTCGGTTTGGGGAATGAGGACAAGGTATCCATTTATAACAGCGAAGGCGCGGCTGTTGCTGAATACAGCTGGACGACTCATGCAGCGGGAGTATATGCAAGAATTCCGGACGGGACAGGAGAACTGACGGAATTCCAGACTTCCACTAAAGGAGAGGCGAACCTGATCGTGAATCCCGTGGTGCTTAACGAAGTGCAGTCCAATGATCCGGATGGAGGAGCGGACTGGGTGGAACTGGCAAACCCGACACAGGAAGCGCTGGATGTTTCCGGAATCATCATCAGAGACAATGATGATTCGCATGAGTATGTAATACCGGAAGGGACGACCATTCCGGCGAATGGGTATCTGGTGATTGATGACCTGAATTTCGGACTGGGAAGCGATGATTCTGTCCGTCTGTACGAAGATGGAAATCTGATTGCGAACACTACATGGACCGGGCATACAAGTCCGACCTGGGGACTTTATCCGGATGTAAACGGACAGGAGTACAGGAATACGCAGGAAGCAACTCCGGGAGCAGCGAATAAGTTTGTGGATATTCCGGAAGTAATTGCATGGCCGGGAGCAGAAGAGGTTACCGTATTTGATACAGAATCTACATTTCTGGAAGATTCTTCAGGACTTGACTTTTTTGGAGGACAGTTGTATGCGGTAGATAACGGAACCGGAAAATTCTGGATTCTGGATGTTGCAAAAGACGGCACATTAAGCTTTGCGAATGGATTTGAAGAAGGAAAGAGGATTCGTTTTCAGAAGGATGCATCTGATCCGTCTGCTGCCGGACCGGACGCGGAAGGAATTACAGTAGATGGAGCCGGACTTGTTTATATTGCATCGGAGCGTGATAATAGTCAGAAGGGAATCAATTATAATTCTATTCTGGTGGTAGATCCGGACACAGAAGGATCAGACCTGACAGCAGTCAATGAGTGGGATCTGACGTCTTCTCTGCCGCAGGTATCTGCAAATATGGGAATTGAAGCAGTCGAATGGGTTTCTGACACGGCTGTAACAGACAAACTGTTTGACCAGAATACAGGGGCTGCATTTGACCCGGCAGACTATCCGGATGCGGTCGCTGATGGTGTATTTTTCGTAGCTTTGGAAGATAACGGACATGTTTACGCCTATGTATTGAATGAAGATGGTACATCTGTACAGATTGCAGATATTGATTCCAAACTTGGAGGTGCCATGTCACTGGACTATGATACCTACGAAAATGTT
Organism: Drancourtella sp. An57; assembly: GCF_002161525.1. NCBI lineage: Bacteria > Bacillati > Bacillota > Clostridia > Eubacteriales > Oscillospiraceae > Drancourtella > Drancourtella sp. An57. The sequence goes on along the minus strand of NZ_NFHY01000001.1, from coordinate 277,814 downwards.
CTTTGGGTGATGACGGATGACGGTTACGGTAATAGAGGAGCAAAAATCACTCTGAATGGAACGGAGACACCGGAAATTGTCCATGTACTTCCGCCGTCAGGTGTGGATACCTCCGCCAATAATGAAGGCTTTGCCATTGCGGATGCTTCTTATACTGTAAACGGACAAAGGCCGGTATACCGGTTCCGGGATGGAGTTACATCCGGTGCACTGACAGTTGGTTCGTTGAATTGTGACTACAGTGAGACATCAGGAGATGATGGACAGCAGACTGGAGGAAATCAGCAGACAGGGGATAACCAGCAGACTGGTGGAAACCAGAACAGCGGAGACAAGAATGCCGGAGGAATGGATGCTCAGAATCAAAACTTTGCGGATCAAAATAAGACTGCCGTTTCTGAAAGTGATTCAGGAACACAGGCACCAAAAACCGGAGACAGCAGTAATGTACTTCTCTGGGCCGGAGCAGCCGTAATTTCTCTTGGAGGAGTAATCAGCGGCTTCATCATGAAAAAGAGACATTTTATGTAATGCTTTGTTAAAATAGCAGAAAGCTTCCTGGGTGAGTAAAAAATCAGCTCATTCCGGAAGTTTTATTTCTGACAGAGATTCAAAAGAAATCACTGTTTCAGTTTCTCCGTCAGAGATGACAAGTTTCTGAAAGACAGAATCAATCCTGGTTACAATTCCTGAAACCTCTTTATAGATTCCAAGAGGTGGCGTGTCAGAATGGTGCATGTCCTCCTGAAAAAAACGAACTGAGAGAGAGCTTCCCTTTTCTACCCGAGAAAGGAGCACGGAAATCTGCAGGGACTTCTCTTCTGACAGAAGTTTTTTCGGGACCAGATTCTTTTTCCAGTCTTCCTCGGCGATTTCCTCTTCATATCCGCGCAGAGCGGCGAAAGGTGAGAAGATCTTTGCGCGGCCGGCAACGGGCATACGGGGATGCCGGTAGGATGGTTCCGGACGGGAAAGATGCAGAATATCCTGATATTTTGCAGTGACGATGCGTCCTTCTGCTGAATTTTTATAGTCTGTCATGGCAACATTTCTCCTTTTTATATGGCGGAAACAGATCAGGCCTTGTGGCCGCCGATCTGCCCGTTGCGCTCCCGCATGGTAGCGCCGTCTAAAAAACTGGTACCTTTCAGTACCGCATTTTTTCCAAAGCGCTTCCGGATATCCAGCATGGATTCCTGAAGCTTCTTTTCTTTTTCCAGCTTCTTTGTGTCGGTAAACAGATTGAGCTGATAGATCCCGTCATCTTTCATTACCCGGTTTGCAGTGATTGTAATACGGCGTATCAGAAGACGGGGATCTGTGATCTGCTCAAACAGCTCTGAAGCTGCCTGGATCAGGCTGCCTGCCAGATTGGACGGAGGATCCAGACGGATCGTACCGTGTGCGCCTTTCGGAACTTTCCGGCCGTAGTGATCGATGTGAACTTCTCCGTGATATGAGCCGCTGTCGCAGTTTTCACGGTCATAGCCGATTCCCAGAGTCAGAGAATCTGTCGTCAGATTCTGTTCCAGAAGACGGTAGGAGAGACTTTCTGTCATCTCCTGGACGACGATCCGGGCTTTCTGATGGTCATAAGGGCAGGAGAGCACCTGGCCCTCACTGGTGCTGTTGTCCGAAGGGCGGTATGATTTAATATCCTGCATGGTGCACGGCTCGATCCCCCAGGCATGATCGATGAGGATTTCCGCATCAATACCAAATTCCTTGTAAAGCATATCTTCTTCTGTGAGGCTGGCCCGTGCCAGCTCGCCCATCGTATGAATCCCGTGCTTTTCCAGACGTCTGACGGTACCGGCACCTGTCTGCCAGAAATCGGTAAGCGGCTGATGATCCCAGAGAAGATACCGGAAAGATGCCTCATCAAGCTCGGCAATCCGGACGCCGTCCGGGTCCGGAGGCGTGCGTTTGGCAACGATATCCATGGCAAGTTTGCAAAGGTACAGATTAGTCCCGATTCCTGCGGTGGCGGTGATGCCGGTGGCGTAAAGGACTTCGCGGATCATTGCTTTGGCAAGGTCATGGGCGGACATCTGATAATGCTCCAGATAGGAGGTCACATCCATAAAGACTTCATCGATGGAATAGACATGAATGTCCTCCGGGGCAATGTATTTCAGATAGATAGAATAGATCTTTGCGGAAAGTTCCATATAGTAGGCCATACGGGGAGGGGCAACCAGATAGGAAACCGTAAGCGTCGGGTCCTGTTTCAAGGCATTTGCGTCAAAGGAAGGCTCTCCAAGAGACAGCCGTCCGTTTTGATTCAGTGCAGTATGACTCTGGATGGCGGCCTGAAGCCTGCGCGTATTGACTTCCTTGACCTTCTGAATGACTTCAAAGAGCCGTGCCCTGCCGGGAATCCCATATGCCTTCAGAGAAGGGGAGACGGCAAGGCAGATCGTCTTTTCAGTGCGGGATTCATCCGCCACTACCAGATTGGTGGTCAAAGGGTCGAGATGACGTGCTGCGCACTCGGCAGATGCATAGTAGGATTTCAGATCAATTGCGAGATAGGTTTTCATCTTGCGTCGCCTTCTTTCTTTTCAGAGTAACAGATTATACAGAAGCACTTCTTTCTACAAACCATCTTCCGACACGGCTTGGAAATAGAGGATCCGTACGTTCAAAAAACAGATGCTTTTCCTGACCGTGAATGACTACGGTATAACAGTCGCCCCGGGATAAAGCGGATGCAGGCCGGCAGTCCCGGACACTTTCGATGGGAAAGGTACGGCCGTCCGCCCAGGTGATGGCTGTCGGCTGCATATAGCCGGTGGCATCAAAAATGGAAGAAACACTGACATAAATGCGCTCTGTGGTATGTGGACCGGGAGCTGGACTGTGCAGGGTCTGATTCATACAAAGCGTCTCCTTTCCTGAAAATAGTGATCAAACAAAACAAACATATGTTCGAATTCTTCTGAGTTCATCATACTATAGAAAAACAGAGAATGTCAAGATGAAGAAACTTCCAGAAAAGAGAATCGTGTTCTGTTTTTCAGAAGAAAACCAATGGTTTCTTTTTTAACCCAAAGTTTAAAAAGCAGTTTATTGCTTTATGCAGCGGCAGATTGATATAATCAAAGCAGAACCGGACAACAGTTAGCGCGTATAAGGGGAAAAGAAAAATGAAAATCAATGAAATCATAAGAACAAGACGAATGGAGAAGCATATGACGCAGGAGCAGATGGCAGGATATCTTGGAGTGACGGCCCCGGCGGTCCACAAGTGGGAGAAAGGAACTTCCTACCCGGACATTACCCTGCTCCCTGCGCTTGCAAGGCTTCTGGACACGGATTTAAATACGCTGCTTTCTTTTAAAGAGGAACTCTCGGATCAGGAGATTGCCATGTTTTTGAATCATTTAAGTGAAGTGAGCGATGCGGATGGAGTAGAAAAGGCCTATGAAGAGGCGATGGAAAAGGTAAGGGAATATCCATCCTGCTATCCGCTGATTCTGAATATCGCGCTGTTTCTGGACGGGGCGGTATTGATGGATGTCAAGGTAAAGGAAGCGGAACAATACCGGGAGGAGTGTGAAGCGCTGTACAGGAGAGCACTCGAGAGTACGGATGCCCGGATACAGAATCAGGCGCGGTCCATGCTGATATCCAGGTACCGGGGACGGAAAGAGTATGATAAGGCATGGGAACTTCTGGAAGCTCTGCCGGATGAAAGCCCGGTGGATAAAAAGCAGGTACAGGCAAATCTAATGATTGATTGTGGAAAACTGCAGGAGGCTGCGAAGCTGGAGGAAGAAAAGCTGCTCATGGCCATGACGGAGATTCATTCGGTACTCATGACGTTGATGGAAATTGCCATCAAAGAAGAGCGGTTTGAAGACGCGGAGTACATTGCAGATGTATCCAGAGATGCATCGAAGCTTTTCGATCAGTGGGAGTATACTTCGTATGTGGCGCATTTTCAGTTATACTCAGCGCAAAAAGACTGGGTGAATACGCTGAAAGTGCTGGTGCCGATGCTGAAGTCAGTAACAAAGCGGTGGGATCTTAAGAAGTCTCCCCTTTACCGGCATATCCAGACAAAAAAAGTGGAGACTGAGGACAAATCCAGGATGAAGCAGATGTTGTTAAAAATGATCAAGGAAGATGAAGATACCGCATTTTTGCGGGAAAGAGACGAATTTCAGGATGCCGTCAAAGAAATAGAAGACGAAAACGGGGAATCATAAAAAAGCTTACAAAAACCCCGGTCGTCCGGCACGTGTGTACCGGATGACCGGGGTATATTTTTGCATTTTTCCTGTTGGTTATGCCTGCTGTCGTCGTTTCCCGGACCGGATTTTGATCAGATCGTAAATAGATACATAATGAAGTTCATCATTGTAAGCTGCTTCCGCATGGTAGGTGATCGGCAGCAGTCCGTTTGTCTCATTGTGAATCTCCACGCCGCGTTTCAGCCTTTCCAGAAACAGTTCTGTCTTTTCGTGGGAGTTTTCCCGGAAGATGGCGAGGAAAGTACGGCCGCTTTTTCTGCCGATAAAACACAGATCTTCCGCAGAAACCCGGAGAATATCCGCAAATTCCCGGAATACAGCATCTCCCGCCTCGTGCCCGTAAGTACGGTTCAGACGGTGGATATTGTCAAAAGAAATCACCGCGCAGGAAATGTCATCTTCCAGTACTGTTTCAGAAAGCTTTACGAGTTCGTTTTTTAGTGCGGAGGTATTCGGAAGCCGGGTCAGAGCATCTGTCTGGGCCAGCTGGAACAGCCGCTGTTCTTTCTTTTTCTGACGGTTCCAGGAAATCAGATCAAAAGCCAGAAACGCAAGGCATCCGAAAAGCCCGGAAAAGAGAAAGATGGAATATTCCGTGGATAAAAAGTGTTCAGCACGGAGCAGAATACAAAACGCCATAAAAAAGAATACGATGAATATACCCTGTATCCATTTTAAAGCTCTATAAGATTTCATTACCAATCATCTCCTTTGATGTTCCAATAGCAAACCAGGTATTATAATTAAGTATAGAAAGAAAAAGTAAAAAATATGTGTTTTTTTTCTTTGAATTTTATGAAAATCGTATCATAGTCTTGTGTCAAGTAAAATTTTAGATACAGGATGTTGATAACTATGTGGAAAGAGTGGATAACTTTGTGGACATGTTCCAAAAACGTTTGGATAAAGCTTGGAGAATACGTAGAAAAAAATAGTTGGTTTTCGACACGGGAAAGTGGATAAAGGGTAAAAAAGGAGGATAAAAAACCAGATTGAAGAAAAAGTTATCCACATAATAGGGAAAAGAGGGAATAAAAGAAAATAGAGCGGATATAGTAGGGAAAAGCCCGATTTTTAAGAGAAACTGAAGGATAGATACTAATAAACCGGGGAAAGAAAAGAGGAAAAAAAGAAAGTTATCCACAACTTTATCCACATAAGGTGGACAGTTTTGCATGTGGAGAAAAACGGTGTGAATATCGTGGAAAAAAGGAATCAGGATGTGTAAAAAGAAAAGTGGATGGAAAAGTGGATTTTTTTCACTTTCTTTCCGAAGATATGGTAAACTATAAGGTACGAAGAAAAACAGGGGAGACATATGATGAAAAGAAAAATGAAAAAAATACTGGCAGGACTGCTCTGTATTGCAGCGGTTACAGTGCCCGCATCAGGAGTCAGTGCGGCGGATGCAGAGGAGGAGGCGAAGCAGTCCTATGCGCTTCCGGTTCAGAGTAATGAGGTTGAAAACTGGCCGGAAGGTCCTGCAGTCTATGGAAAGTCGGCCATTGTGATCGATGCCGATACAAAGGCGGTACTTTATGCAAAGAATATTGATGATGAGCACTATCCGGCGAGTATTACGAAAGTGATGACAGCACTTCTGGCGGCGGAAAATGGAGATCTGGAGACTGGACGGGTGACGATCTCACAGGAAAGCGTGGATTTCCTCGAACCGGGGGACGCTTATATCGGGATGCGGCCGGGAGAGGAGATATCCCTGACGGATGCGCTGTACGGGGTACTCCTGGCATCGGCAAACGAGGTGTCCTACGCGGTTGCGGAAAATATCGGCAATACACTTTCAGGAACCGGAACGGGATATGAAAAGTTTGTGGCGGCCATGAATGACCGGGCCGGGGAGCTTGGTGCCACCCATACGCATTTTGTCAATCCGCACGGCCTGCAGGATGAAAATCATTATACGTCGGCACATGATATGGCACTGATTTCGTCAGAGCTGTTTTCTCATCCTGAGCTCATGGAAATCATGCAGACATATGAGCATACGATTGGCCCTACCAATCTGGAGACAGAGTCCCGGACATTCCAGCAGAGGCATGAGATGCTGGTCAGCTGGAACGATCATTATTATGAGTACTGTGTCGGAGGAAAAACAGGATATACTGATGAGGCCGGAAATACGCTGATTACTCTTGCGGACAACGGAAAAATGCACCTTGTCTGCGTGGAGATGGAGACAAGAGGCCAGCACATTTATGATGATACAAGAAGTATTCTGGATTACGCGTTTGAGAATTTCACCCGGCAGGAGGTAGAAAGCAGTGTTCTGGAGCAGGCACAGGAAGAAGCACATGCAACTGTCACGGAGACAGAACCGGTTTATGTAAGTCTTCCGGCTGACGCTTCCCAGGAAGACCTGAAGTTTGAGACCGGAGAAGAAAATGGAGAGTCCATGCTGTATCTGACGTATGAAGGACAGACTGTCGGCAAAGCAAAAGCGGATGTCGATGAGAAAGCCGTGGCCCGGAAGGAAAAAGAAGAGCAGGGAACAGCATCGGTTCTGGACACCATCAAAAATGTATTCGAGGGAAGACAGTGGATCGTGATCGTAGCGGCAGCGGCTGTAATCATTGTGGCAGTTGTGATTCTGATTCTGGTATTCCGCAGAAGAAGACGGAGATCGTTCCTGAGGACGAGCAGACGGCAGAAGCGTCTGGAGCGTCAGAGACGGAGAAGAATGAAGAGAGCCGCCAGAAGAAGCAGAAGGCGCGGAAGGAAAAGATGGTAAAAATACTTGACGCATACGAAAACTATCAAGTATAATAAACGAAGTATGGGACAGACCATACATAAATATATCGAAAAAGCGATGACGAAGAGAGTAAGACAGATGTCAAAAGCCTTCAGCGAGCCGGAGATGGTGTGAGCCCGGTGTAAGTAGACCCTGCCTGAAGATCACTTCCGAGCTGCAGACGCTGAACGGGAATCCTACTAAGCGCTGCCGGTATTCTGCCGTTACCAAGAGCGCATATGAACGTATGCAGTAACAGGTGGTACAGCGAAAGATTATACTCTCGTCCTATTACGGACGGGAGTTTTTTTTCTTAGAAAAATTCTAAAAGGAGAGAAGAGCATGTATCAGAAAGTTTCAACCGATTTGAAATTTGTTGACAGAGAAAAAGAAGTAGAAAAATTCTGGGAAGAAAACCATATTTTTGAAAAAAGTATGGAAAACAGAAAAGAAGGCGAGACATACACGTTCTATGACGGACCTCCGACGGCCAACGGAAAACCGCACATCGGACATGTCCTCACCCGTGTTATCAAAGATATGATTCCGAGATATCAGACGATGAAAGGAAAGATGGTTCCGAGAAAAGCAGGATGGGATACCCACGGACTGCCGGTAGAACTTGAAGTAGAGAAACTGCTTGGACTGGATGGAAAAGATCAGATCGAAGAATATGGTCTTGAGCCGTTCATCGGTAAATGTAAAGAGAGTGTATGGAAATATAAAGGTATGTGGGAGGACTTTTCTGCTACAGTTGGTTTCTGGGCGGACATGGAGCATCCGTATGTTACCTATGACAATGATTTTATCGAGTCCGAGTGGTGGGCATTAAAGCAGATCTGGGAGAAAGGACTTCTTTACAAAGGATTTAAGATCGTTCCTTACTGCCCGCGCTGCGGAACACCGCTTTCCGCGCAGGAAGTAGCGCAGGGATACAAGGACGTAAAAGAGCGTTCCGCAATCGTGCGCTTCAAGGTAAAAGATGAAGACGCTTATATTCTTGCATGGACAACAACGCCCTGGACACTGCCGTCCAACGTGGCTCTCTGTGTAAATCCGGACGAGTCCTATGTGAAAGTAAATGCAGCTGACGGACGTGTATATTATATGGCAGAGGCACTTCTTGATCAGGTGCTCGGCGGACTTGCAAAGGAAGAAGGCGAAAAGGCCTATGAAATTGTAGAGCGCTATACAGGAAAAGAGCTGGAAGGCAAAGAATACATTCCACTCTATGAAGGAGCTGCAAAGGCAGCAGAAAAGCAGAATAAGAAAGCATTTTACGTGTTGTGCGACACCTATGTTACACTGACAGACGGAACCGGAGTCGTTCACATTGCACCGGCATTCGGTGAAGACGATGCCAAGGTGGGACGCCGCTATGATATGCCGTTTGTACAGTTTGTAAACGGAAAGGGAGAACTGACGGAGGAGACACCGTTTGCGGGTATCTTCTGTAAAAAAGCAGACCCGATGGTTCTTGAGGATCTGGACAAGAGAGGACTTCTCTTCTCAGCTCCGAAATTTGAGCACAGCTACCCACACTGCTGGAGATGTGACACTCCGCTGATCTACTACGCAAGAGAATCCTGGTTTATCCGCATGACAGAAGTAAAGGATGACCTGATCCGAAATAATAATACGATCAACTGGATTCCGGAAAGCATCGGTAAAGGCCGTTTCGGCGACTGGCTGGAAAACGTTCAGGACTGGGGTATCAGCCGGAACCGTTACTGGGGAACTCCGCTGAATATCTGGGAATGTGAATGTGGACATCAGCATTCCATTGGAAGTATCGAAGAGCTGAAATCAATGTCCGACAACTGCCCGGACGATATCGAGCTTCACCGTCCATATATCGATGAAGTGACGATCAAATGTCCAAAATGCGGAAAGGAAATGCACCGTGTGCCGGAAGTGATCGACTGCTGGTTTGACAGCGGATCCATGCCGTTTGCGCAGCATCACTATCCGTTTGAGAATAAAGAACTGTTTGAGCAGCAGTTCCCGGCAGATTTCATCTCCGAAGCGGTAGACCAGACAAGAGGATGGTTTTACTCTCTGCTTGCGATTTCCACACTGCTCTTCAACAAGGCGCCGTATAAGAACGTCATTGTTCTTGGACATGTGCAGGATGAAAACGGCCAGAAGATGAGTAAGTCCAAAGGAAACGCGGTTGATCCGTTTGAGGCTCTTGAAACTTACGGAGCCGACGCGATCCGCTGGTACTTCTATGTCAACAGCGCACCGTGGCTTCCAAACCGGTTCCATGGAAAGGCAGTCCAGGAAGGACAGCGTAAATTCATGGGAACACTGTGGAATACGTACGCATTTTTCGTACTGTATGCGAATATTGATGAGTTTGACGCTACAAAATATAAACTGGAATATGAAAAACTGTCCGTCATGGACAAATGGCTTCTTTCCAAACTCAATACGCTTGTAAAGACGGTAGATGACAATCTTGCCAATTACCGGATTCCGGAGACTGCAAGAGCACTGCAGGAATTCGTAGATGATATGAGTAACTGGTATGTCAGAAGATGCCGCGAGCGTTTCTGGGCAAAAGGAATGGAACAGGATAAAATCAATGCGTATATGACACTGTATACAGCGCTTGTGACAGTATCAAAAGCGGCGGCTCCGATGATTCCGTTCATGACAGAAGAGATCTATCAGAATCTCGTAAGAAGTCTTGATCAGAGTGCGCCGGAAAGCATTCATCTGTGCGACTTCCCGGAGGTAAATGAGGCGTACATCGACGCGGAACTGGAGCGCTACATGGACGAAGTTCTGAAGATCGTTGTAATGGGCCGTGCATGCAGAAATGCGGCTAATATCAAGAACCGTCAGCCTATCGGCAAGATGTTTGTCAAAGGTGTGGAGGAACTTCCGGAATATTACAGAGAGATTATTACAGAAGAGCTCAATGTAAAAGAAATGGAGCAGACAGAGGATGTCCGGGCATTTACAACCTACACATTCAAACCACAGTTAAAGACAGTCGGACCAAAATACGGAAAGCTGCTTGGCGGTATTAAGAAAGAGCTCGAGACTCTGGACGGCAATCAGGCAATGGATGATCTTGAGAGCAATTCCGAACTGAAATTCACAGTTGATGGAAATGAAGTAGTTCTTACAAAAGAGGATCTGCTCATTGACATGACACAGACAGAAGGATATGTATCTGAAAGCGATTATGGAATTACAGTTGTTCTGGATACCAATCTGACACCGGAACTTCTGGAAGAAGGATTTGTGCGTGAAATCATCAGTAAGATCCAGACGATGAGAAAAGAAGCCGGTTTCGAAGTGACAGACAAGATCCATATAACATATACTGGAAGTGAGAAAGCAGAAACTGTTTTCGCAGAGAACCGACAGGAAATTTCAGAAGATGTTCTTGCTGTATCCATGGAAAAAACAGAGCCGGCAGGCTATGTAAAAGAGTGGAAAATTAACGGCGAGGCTGTTACGATTGGAGTGGCAAAAGAAAACTAATCATCAGACATTCAAAATGTTCAGGAAGGAAAAGGAAGATGTACAGTAAAAGATTTGAGAAAGAAGCTTTTAAAGAGGAAGTAAAGAATAATATTAAAAACCTTTATAGAAAAACAATCGAAGAAGCAACCGGACGGCAGATCTTTCAGGCAGTTTCCCTTGCCGTAAAAGAGACGATCATTGATTACTGGCTTGCGACGCAGGCAGAAATGGAAAAAGAAGATCCAAAGACAGTATATTACATGTCCATGGAGTTCCTGATGGGAAGGGCTTTGGGCAACAACCTGATCAATATGACTGCATATAAAGAAGTCAAAGAAGCGCTGGATGAGATGGGAATCGATCTGAATGCGGTAGAGGATGAGGAACCGGATCCGGCTCTTGGAAATGGTGGTCTCGGAAGACTTGCAGCCTGCTTTCTTGATTCCCTTGCGACACTGGGGTATCCGGCCTACGGCTGCGGAATCCGTTACCGTTACGGCATGTTCAAGCAGAAAATCGAGAACGGATATCAGGTGGAAGTACCGGACAACTGGCTCAAGGACGGCAACCCGTTTGAGATTCGCCGTGATGAGTACGCAAAAGAAGTCCGTTTCGGAGGAGATGTACGAATCGAATACGACCCTGTGACGAAACGGAACAATTTCATTCAGGAAAACTACAGCTCTGTTCTTGCTGTACCGTATGATATGCCGATTATCGGATACGGAAATCATGTAGTCAATACACTGAGAATCTGGGATGCGGAAGCAATTACGGACTTCCATCTGGACGCGTTTAACCGCGGTGATTACAGACATGCGGTGGAACAGGAAAATCTGGCAAAGATGATTGTAGATGTGCTTTATCCTTGTGATGACCACTATGCAGGAAAAGAATTACGTCTGAAACAGCAGTATTTCTTCATCTCTGCCAGCCTTCAGGCGCTGCTGGTACGGTATAAGAAGAAGCATGACGATGTCCGTAAACTTCATGAGAAAGTAACCATTCAGATGAATGATACCCATCCGACACTGGCAGTTGCAGAACTGATGCATCTCCTGATTGACCAGGAAGGACTGGAGTGGGATGAAGCATGGGATGTGACGACAAAGACAGTTGCCTATACGAATCATACAATTATGGCGGAGGCCCTGGAAAAATGGCCGGTTGATCTGTTCTCCAGACTCCTTCCGCGTATTTATCAGATTATTCAGGAAATCGACCGCAGATTTATTGAACAGGTCCGCTCCAGATATCCGGGGGATGAAGGAAGAGTTGCCAGAATGGCTATCATCCGCGACGGTCAGGTGAAAATGGCACATCTTGCCATTGTAGCGGGATATTCTGTAAACGGTGTGGCAAGACTTCACACAGAGATTCTCAAACATGAGGAGCTGAAAGATTTCTACGACATGATGCCGGAGAAATTCAATAATAAAACAAACGGAATTACCCAGAGAAGATTCCTCATGCATGGAAATCCGCTCCTTGCAGACTGGGTGACAAAGCGCATCGGAGATGGGTGGATTACCGACTTGTCTCAGATGAGCAGGCTGAAAAAATATGTGGATGATCCAAAAGCGCTTGCGGAATTCCGTGAGATTAAATACCAGAACAAGCTGCGCCTGGCAGAATATATTAAGAAATATAATGGAATTGAAGTGGATCCGAGATCGATTTTTGATGTGCAGGTAAAACGTCTCCATGAATACAAACGTCAGTTTTTGAATATTCTTCATGTGATGTACCTGTACAATCAGATCAAAGATCACCCGGAGATGTACTTCTATCCGAGAACTTTTATCTTTGGTGCGAAGGCAGCGGCAGGATATGTCCGTGCCAAGGAGACAATCAAGCTGATCAATTCTGTTGCGAATGTCATCAACAATGACAAGAGCATCAACGGAAAGATCAAAGTTGTATTTATCGAAGATTATCGTGTATCCAATGCAGAGATCATCTTTGCGGCAGCAGATGTCAGCGAACAGATTTCCACAGCATCCAAAGAGGCATCCGGTACCGGAAACATGAAATTTATGCTTAATGGTGCTCCGACTCTTGGAACCATGGATGGTGCCAATGTAGAGATCGTTGAAGAAGTTGGAATTGAAAATGCATTTATCTTCGGACTTTCATCCGATGAGGTTATCAACTTTGAGAACAACGGCGGATACAATCCGGCAGATATTTACTTTAATGACTGGGACATCAAACGAGTCGTTGATCAGCTGATCGACGGAACGTACTCCAATGGAGACAGGGAGATGTACAGAGATCTCTACGATTCACTTGTCAACACACACGGTCAGGAACGTGCGGACAGATACTTCATTCTGAAAGACTTCCGTTCTTATGCAGACGCACAGAAACGTGTGGAAGAAGCATATAAAGACAGAGAAGGATGGGCTAAGAAAGCGCTCATGAATGTTGCATGCTGCGGCAAATTCTCTTCTGACAGAACGATTCAGGAATACGTAGATGACATCTGGCATCTGGACCACATTAAGGTTGATGCATAATTCGCCTGCAAAAAGGACAGGAATAAGAATAAAAATCCTCTCATACGTTGTATGGGAGGGTTTTTTATGCTTCGGAAATGGAAAAAATATGGCTGTATTTTGTTTCTTCTGATTGCGCTGCCATATGTAATCACGATTTTTATCAACGGGCCGATGCGCCTGGCGCCTCCACGGCAGGAGGAAACAGAAGTAATGGTGCAAAGCGGGGAAGATGACAGGCTTTTGACCATGTCTCTGGACGCGTATGGAATGGGCATGCTGGCAAAAGAGATCTCGATGGAGATGGATATAGAGACGATCAAAGCGCAGGCGGTCATTGTGCGGACCGGGATCTACAAAAAGATGACAGAGCAAAAAGAAGGAGAAGAACTTGTTTTTACCGATCATTTTTATACAGTGGACGAAATGGAAAAAGAGTGGAAGAGCCATATGCAGGAATATTATGAGAAGCTTTCAAAAGCGTGGAATGAGACGAAAGAAAGAATTCTTGTTTATGAGGATCATCCGGCATATACACCGTACTGCCGTCTGACAAATGGAAAGACAAGAGATGCGAAAGAAGCACTCGGAACGGATCAGTATCCGTACCTGAAAAGTGTAGACTGTGCGGAAGACAAGGATGCGGAGGATGCGTTTCAGTCAAAAGAAATCGATGGAACCGGGTATGAAATCACAAAGCAGGACAGCGCCGGATATGTGCTGGAGATCAGGCAGGGAGAAGAGACAATGGATGGAGATACGTTCCGGGACCGGTGGGAGCTTGCTTCGTCCTGCTATACATTGAAAGAAGAAAATAAAAAAACGATCGTCATCACTCAGGGTATCGGCCATGGACTTGGAATGAGCCAGAATATGGCCGAATCCATGGCGAAAGAGGGAAAAGACTACAAAGAGATTCTGAATTATTTTTTTGAAGAAACTGTCTTAAAAGAAGTTGCGGAAATTTTGAAAGACACAGAATAAGCTTCCTGGTTTCTGGCAAAGATAATGCCAGAGGTGATGAAGATGAACAACAATAAGCGCGCTCCTAAAAAACGTCGGGGAGCAAAAATCGGGCTGGCAGTCTGCATGGCGGCAGCAGTAGTTCTGACGGGTGTCTATACATTTCAGCAATACAAAAGCAATGTTAAAAATGAGATGGCAAAGATTGAGGAGGAAAGCCGTCAGGAGCTGGAAGAATACCAGAGCGCAGATGCGGGGGATGTAATCAATGATTCTACAGACGATGTGACAGAAGAAGGAGTATCTGATTTTTCCGGCAGCGGTATTTCTGAAGAGGCAGAGGATCCTGCATCCTCCGGCACAGATGCGGCAGATAACGGTACAGCTTCCGGCGGGACGACATCCCAGAGCGGAACTTCCAGCACGGACAGTACCGCAAACGCAGTAGATTCAGACAGCAGTACGATTGATTCCGCGGAAACGGCAGGGGCCGGCAGCGAGATCAATTTCAGCGAGGGCGACAAGCTGATCTGGCCGGTCAGCGGCGCGGTTCTGATGAATTACAGCATGGACAAGACCGTGTACTTTGCAACACTGGAGGAATATAAATACAATCCGGCTCTGATTATCGGAGGAGCTGTCAACGATCAGGTCATTTCCGCAGGAAAAGGAATTGTCAAATCCATCGACAAAACGCCGCAGGAAGGAACGACCGTTACAGTAGACATGGGAAACGGATATGAGGCCATCTACGGACAGCTGCAGAATGTACAGGTCAAGACCGGGGACAGCGTAGAAGCAAAAACCGTGCTCGGCTATCTGGCGGAACCTACCAGATACTACAGCGTAGAAGGGTGCAATCTGTACTTTGAATTCCGCAAAGACGGACAGCCGATTGATCCGTTACAATATTTAAGCGAATAACATCCAGGGGCGGCTCTGACGGAGAGAGTGCCCCCTGGATTTTTCAGTGTTGTACCCCCCCTGTTTTATAATCTTTTACGGACTTCTATCTTTTCTGCCACAGGGGTGTGACTTTTAAATCTGATGTGAAAGAATCCAGTGAAGCAATTCCTGTGCTTCTATCTCTCCAGCAGCCCGGACGAACCGCCGGTTTCGGTAATCAGCTGGTCATGGATAAGAAGTATTTGTGATTTGGATAGCCGTATCATTTGGCAAGCACCTCATAAGCCTGACGATTCTTTTCAATCAAGCGCCGGGAAATGGACATGACATCCTCATCAGCAGCAAGCTGCTCCTGTTCAGCTGACGAAAACTCCATAACCAGATAACGGGGAACATTGTTTTTCAGGATGACTACTGCGCCGCTCTCATCTACAAGGCGGGCTACTTTAGAGAAATTCTGGTTTGCCTCTGTAATGGAGACCAGATTGTTTGTATTGATATTCATAGGGAAACCTCCTTTGCTTTCGTTACTTTTATTATATCCAAAAATAGGAGAAATTCAACCTATTCCCTGTGAATTTTTGTAGCTAAGGGGAGGTCAGAATATCTACAATCTTCTCCCGTGGGAACTCTGAAAACGTATGTGACTAAGAGAAATAAATATGCTAAAATCAACTTATAATGCCAGGGGAAAGGAGTCGGAGAGACGGCAATGAGTAATTGGAATGATGCAGAAGTCGTAAAGCAGCAATATGCAACTGAAACAAATTTGAATATAAGAATCGCTATTCACGAAAAATATTCAACGAATAAAATGGGGTTTGGAAACTGGATCTTTTCTAATTATGAAATTTCTGATGGGATGAAAGTGTTAGAATTGGGATGCGGAACAGGAGATATGTGGAAAGACAAAGAAGCAATGATTGCTTCCTGCTCAAAATTGGTACTTTCTGATTTTTCTGCTGGTATGGTCAAGGTTTCCAAAGAAACTGTCGGCATCCATGATAATGTTGAATACCAGGTTATTGATATTCAGGATATACCGTTTGGGGACGAAACATTTGACATCGTAATTGCCAATATGATGCTGTATCATGTGCCGGATTTACATAGAGCGTTGACAGAGGTAAGGCGCGTGTTAAAAAAGGGTGGAAAATTTTATTGCGCTACTTATGGAGAACATGGTATTACAGAATATCTCACGACATTATTTTCTGAATATGGGGTTGAAGACAGCATAAATAAAAATTTCACACTTCAAAATGGGTACGAAATACTAGGAAAAGTTTTCTCAAAAGTTGAGAAATTAGAATATGTGGATTCGCTGCAAGTAAGGGAAGTGGACGATATGGTCGAATATATTTATTCGTTATCCAGCATGATGCCGTTGCGGAATGTGCCTAAGCAGGATGTTAAGAATATGTTACTTCAACATACTTCCAATGGCATATTACATGTGCCGAAAGAATACGGGATGTTTCGAGCGGAGTAGAAATGATTGCAAACGGCGGAATCATTTGATAACTATTGTCAAATTCTGTCGGAGAAAATATGTTTGACAGTCCCGCCGTGGTGTGATAACATAAATTGGTCAAAATTGAAAAGCAAAGCAAAGATCATATGGTTTTCCTGTTTCAGAATTAAACAGGCATATGGTCTTTTTTATTCTGTGGAAGAAGGAGAGAGAAAATGGAAAAGACGAATGAGTTTATGAAGACCGGAAAGGTATTTCCGCTTCTGATGTCCATGTCGGTCCCTATGATGCTTTCCATGCTGATTCAGTCGCTGTATAATATTGTCGACAGTATTTATGTATCAAGGCTTGGAACGGACGCTTTGACGGCGGTTTCTCTTGCGTATCCGCTGCAGAACGTGGTGACATCGGTGGCGGTCGGAATCGGAGTCGGAATCAGTTCGGCCATTGCGATCCATCTTGGGGCCGGAAGGCAGGAGAAAGCGAATAGGGCTGCGACTATTGGAATTGCGCTGACGGTGATTCACTGTATTTTATTTGTGATTCTTGGACTGCTTGTCACAAAACCGTTTCTTGCGATGTTCACAAAAAATAAAGTGATTGTGGATCTGGCGTGCGATTATACTTATATTGTACTGTGTCTGTCCTTTGGGTGCCTTTTGCAGATTGCCTTTGAGAAGATTTTTCAGGGAATCGGTGAGATGAAGATTACGATGATTCTTCTTGCGACCGGGGCGGTCATCAATATCATTCTGGATCCGATTATGATTTTCGGACTTCTCGGCTGTCCGGCCATGGGAGTAAAAGGCGCGGCATACGCTACGGTTATCGGCCAGATTACGGCGTTTCTGCTCTATATTGTCGTATATAAGAGACGGCGGTTTGCCGTTCAGATCCATCCGAAGTATCTGAAGCTGGATAAGGCAATGATCCGGCAGATTTACAGTGTAGGAATTCCATCCAGTATTATGCTGACGCTGCCATCGGTTCTGGTCAGTGTGCTTAACCGGATTCTGGGAGGATTTTCGGATGTGTATGTGGCGGTTCTGGGAGTTTACTATAAGCTTCAGACTTTCATTTATATGCCGGCGAATGGAATTGTGCAGGGAATGAGGCCGCTGATCGGCTATAATTATGGAGCGGGAGAAAAAGAGCGGGTGAGAAGCATTATCCGGTACAGCCTGTTATCCGCAGGATGTATTATGCTGATCGGTACGGTGCTGTCGCTTACTGTTCCGGGACAGATTTTCGCGCTGTTTGATGCGGAAGAGTCTCTTCTGCAGGCGGGAATTACGGCGCTTCGGATTATCTGCCTTGGATTTCTGGTTTCCACTATCGGTGTGATTTATTCCGGAGTTTTTGAGTCGATAGGAGAGGGAAAGCATTCTCTTGTAATTTCACTCTTGCGGCAGTTTGTCATCACGATTCCGTGTGCATTTTTGCTGTCCCGCGTTTTCGGACCTGCAGGGGTGTGGATATCTTTTCCGGCCGGAGAAGTCATCGCTGCAGTGGCGGCGGTTATTCTTTTGAAGCGGTTTAAAGAGGGAGCATATTCACCTTTTTAGGAGGAAACATGGAGGAGAAGAAAGAAACGATCCAGAAAAATTATACTTATATTCTGAAGTGCAGTGACGGGACACTTTATACCGGATGGACCAATGATCTGACAAAGCGCCTGAAGGCCCACAACGACGGCAGAGGCGCCAGATATACGAAGACGAGACGTCCGGTTGCGCTTGCCTACTATGAGAGCTTCTGTTCAAAAGAAGAGGCGATGAGGCGGGAATATGAGATCAAACATTTGACACGGAAAGAAAAGGAAAAGCTGATTCAAAATCAAAAAGAAAACCCGGCCTGATGTCAGATCAGAGCCGGGTGAGAAGACTGTGCATCGTGCATGGTCTTTTTATTTTGCAATCCGGTTATTACGGTAAGATTATTACAGTACGAAGGCATACATCACGATAAAGTGGCACATGCTTCCGCCCATTACAAAGAGATGGAAAATCTCATGGGAACCGAAATTTTTGTGGCGGTTGTTGAAAATCGGAAGCTTCAGTGCATAGATGACACCGCCGATTGTATAAATGATACCGCCCGCAAGAAGCCATCCGAATGCTGCCGGGGAAAGGGCATTTAAAATCTGAGTGAAAGCAAGAACACAGGTCCAGCCCATTCCGATATAGAGAACGGAAGAAACCCATTTCGGACAGAATACCCAGAAGGCTTTCAGGATAATTCCGACAATGGCGATGCCCCACACGAGAGCAAGAAGGATGGTTCCTGTCCGCCCTTTTAACGTAATCAGGCAGATCGGGGTGTAACTTCCGG
Organism: Drancourtella sp. An57; assembly: GCF_002161525.1. Lineage (NCBI taxonomy): Bacteria > Bacillati > Bacillota > Clostridia > Eubacteriales > Oscillospiraceae > Drancourtella > Drancourtella sp. An57. The sequence goes on along the minus strand of NZ_NFHY01000001.1, from coordinate 259,151 downwards.
CAATCAGGACGAATATCATCATGTGGTCAATTTTTTTGAGAATCGTATTTGCCCTCTCAGAGAGATCAAACGTATGGTAGGTGGTGCTCGCCGCATACAATAAGATCAGGCTGAGGGCGTAAATACTCAGGGAAATCAGATAAATATGATCCGGCTCCCTTGCGGCCTTGATTAACAGCGGAACTGCAGCAAAAATAGCCATCAGCATTCCGATAAAATGTGTAATGGCGCTTCCTGGATCTTTTAAATGTCTGCTATGTCTATTCATAAAACTACCTCCTGTCTGAACATGCTGGAAAAACAACATGTAGTTTTTGATACTACGTAATCTATATGCTAATATTATATCCGATATTCCAAAAAATCAATAGTAAAATTGCGAAAGAAAAATAAAGATTTGAACAGAAAATATTTAAAATTCACAACTGGACTGGTTAAAAATAATAAAACTGGATGTTTTAAAGAATCCAGTTTGGTGATAATATGAGGCAAGAAACAGAGGAAAGAGGGCAGAATTATGAATCAGAGACATCAGACAACAACTAAACTTGCGCAGACCGCGATTTTCGCGGCATTGTGTTATGTAGCATTTGCGTTTTTGCAGATAAAAATTCCGGTTCCGGGCGGCGATGCGACGTCGATCCATGCAGGAAATGCATTTTGCGCGCTGGCGGCGCTGATCCTTGGAGGCGGTTACGGAGGGCTGGCCGGAGCAGTCGGCATGACAATCGGAGACCTCCTGGATCCGATTTATATTGTAGGAGCACCGAAGACATTCGTGCTGAAATTCATGATTGGTCTGATTGTCGGGCTTGTTGCGCACAGAATCGCCAAGATCAACGACAGTACCGATAAAAAGTATGTGATGAAATGGAGCACACTGGCGTGTGTGGCAGGGCTTGGATTTAATGTGATCGCAGATCCTGTTGTGGGGTATTTTTATAAGCAGTATATTCTCGGACAGCCGCAGCAGATGGCGGAGACACTGGCCAAGATCAACGGGGCGGCGACACTGATCAATGCGGTCGTATCGATCGTGCTTGCCGGACTGCTTTACAATGCGGTCCGCCCGGTTCTCTTAAAGAGCGGGTTGATTACGAAAGAGATAAGAAGGACAAAGGCGGTATAAGAAATGAACGACCGGAAAATCAAGACGATAGTAAGTATGGCTTTTTTTACGGCGATTACATTCCTTGGGATTCAGGCGTTCCGGATTCCGGTTCCGGCGGTGGTCGGAACACCGTTTATCCACTTTGGACACGTATTTGTGGTACTGGGAATGCTTCTTCAGGGCGGCAGGAAAGGGGCCGTCACCGGAACAGCAGGGCTTGTCGTTTTTGACCTCCTCAATGGATATGTACAGTCCATCCCGCAGGTATTTGTGGAGACGATTGTGAAATGTCTTCTGGTGGGAGCGCTGTTCGCATGGTTCCGAAAAAGAGCAGACGGCGATCAGAAAAAGGAGTACCAGGGCGCTGTGATCTGCAGTATTGCCTACGCAGTTTTAAATATTTTCATTGAGTGGGGAATGGGAATCCTTGGACTGGTTCTCACAGGAAGCGGTATCGGCGCGGCAGTGGCAGCATCCACCGCTTCGATTCCGGCAACCGTATTCAATGCAGTCTTTATGGCTGTGGCGGTCAGCATCCTGTATCTGCCGGTGAAACGGATTTATCAGAGAGTGATGTAAAAAGAAAAGGAAGAAATCGCGGATGATTTCTTCCTTTTTTCTGTGTCTTATTTCTTTCCTGCGAATAAGAATCCCATAAACCGGATAAAGACATAGGCAACAAACAGGACTGCGATCACGGTCTCGATCGTCACCACACCGGAGAGGAAAGAGATTGGTCTGCCCATGTTCATCAGGCAGGCGGAAGCCTGTTTCATCGCGATGGCACTGATGACAAACGGGAAAGTGAAGGATGCATAGGACGGATAGAATGGAAGCTTCAGGTATGTCACTGCTTTAACAAGCGAGAACACATACAGGATTGCTGCCACGATCATCAGTCCGATGAGCGGTCCATAGGATTTTGTCTCTACCGACTGGGTATAACCTGCGATACAAAGGCTTGCAGGCGCCGCATAGATACAGATCAGCGGCTTTGCAGGTTCCGGAATTTCCTTAAAATTGATGTACCGGTATGTAATAAGAATCAGCAGTACAACAAGTGAAATCAGGCCGAACCAGAAAGCGGCCGCTCCGATGGTCAGCCGGCCGAATGCCGGAGCTGTCACTGCTGCAACTGCAATTCCTACATAAACGATAAAGTAACTTGCAAATACTTTTGGCATCTGAAGCTTCACGATAAAAATTACTGTAAAATACAGGATCATTACGATGTGAAGCAGGATTGCCAGAATCCAGATCACAAATGCTGCATTTCCGATAAAAGGCTTTACATAAGTACTCAAAAGCATGAGTGCCATAGGAAAGGTGGCAGCAACACTTGCCATGATCGGATTTTTCATGTCCTCTTTGATCATGCCCGGAAACAGAATCAGTTTCAAGATAAGCAGGATCAGAAGGAGGCCTGCGAGAATACCGCAGAAATAGCGGACTCCCTCGGAATAACTCTGCAGAAGATTGCCGAGGGCGGCAAGACCAAGCATGACCCCGCTCAAAGGTACGGGTACTTTTTTGATTACATTTTTCATTGTTGCTGGCCCCTCACTTAAGCTGTCTGTTCATCTGTATTTGTAAGTCCAAGTTCGCGTACAACGATCTCAGCTACTTTTCCGGCACAGAGTCCGGTGAAATAGATGCACTGCTCTTTGTGTTCGCCCTTGCCCATGTCAAATTCTTTTGTCAGGACACGGCAGCATACGGAGTGCTTTCCGTTTGCTTCACGGAACCAGCTGTGAAGTTCGTTTGTCAGTTCCATACATTTTACAACCTTTGGATCCTTCGGTCCGTTTGGCTCTGTTCTTCCGAAAAGCATGCCAAGAGCAAGGATGCCACCGTTTAATGCGCCACACATACAGCCGGAACGTCCTGCTCCTACGGACATACCGGAAGACATTGCAATGACCTCCTTCGGAACATCAAGCTCGAAATTGTCTCTTACAGATGCCATAACAGCTTCGCAGCAGAAGTACCCGTTTCTATAGTAGTCCTCAGCGTCTTTGCGCACTTTGCTTACACTTACTTCATTTTTTACGTTCATTTTTTCTTCCTCCTTTGAATGTGTAACTTCTGTGGTAAAAGTATAAGGCAGAGGAAGAATGGTGAGAAATAGAAAAAGGAAATAATTGTTGAAATCAATTGAAATTGTTTATAAGAGCAGGAAAATTTAACAAAATGGAAATGAAAAACAGGAGAATATTTTGGAGAAAATTGTAGAAAAAGAAGAAAAGCAGAAGCGTTTTATTGAGGGGCATCAACTACCTGGATAGATGCCCCAGTTTAATTTCCCGCATCCAGTCCATGACATGGTTGCAGAATAATGTGACAGCTTCACTGACCGGCTCCCCGCGGCGGGTCAGCATACAGATTTTCCATTCGTAGGTATCGTCAGAAAACGGGATAAGGCAAAGTCCCTGGGATTTCATGTCCTCGAAGACAAAATCGACTGTCACAGATACCCCTTTATTGGCCTTCACCATTTTATGGCAGAGGCTGAAGCCGCTCGTTTCAAAGACAATATTCGGTTCAAATCCGGCCTTTCGGCATCTGTCCACGATCAGATGATGAATCTTAAATTGTCCGCTTTCTATATATAAAGGCTCGCCTTTCAAGTCCTCGATGGTGACGCTTTTTCTCCGGCTTAAAGGATGGGACTCGTTGACAAGAAGGCATACAGGAAAGCTTTCCATTTCTGTGATATCATAGAGGCCATCCTCAAAATCGGCAATGGAAAACGCAACATTTCCATTCTTCTCCAGAAACAGGCGCTCTGTCTGAAGATCCGGGTATTCCCGGTAAGAAAACTGGATTTCCGGATAACGCTTTTGAAATGCCATAATACAATCCGGAGTGACAAGGCGGAGAATTCCATAGGAGGAAAGCAGATCGACAATGCCGTGATTTCTCTGGCGGATATTTAAAAGCTCTTTTTTCAGGCTCCCGTATTCAGCGGTAACGGAAAAAGAGTGATGAAGAAAACATTCTCCGCTTTCGGTCAGCCGGATGCCCTGCGGGGAACGGTCGATGAGCGTACAGTCCAGTTCGTTTTCCATGTTTTTAATAATTTTACTTAAGCCCTGAGGAGTCATATACAAGAGCTTTGCTGCCCTGGTGATGCTCCCCTCACGGGCTGTAGTCTGAAAAATGTAAAAATCCTGAATATCCATAGATTCCGGCCCCCCCCCCTTTGATAAAAACAGGCACACTTCTGTGTGCCTGTCAGATTCTGATCAGTAAATTTTAGTAGTTTTCTACTTTTCTTTCAAAATAAGCCTTCGGATGAGCACATACCGGGCAGACTTCCGGAGCCTCTTCGCCTTCATAGATATATCCACAGTTGTTGCATTTCCATCCAAGAGGAGCGTCTCCTTTGAAAGTATTTCCTGCTTCGAATGTAGCAAGAATCTTATTGTAACGTTTCTCGTGAGCGGCCTCTACCTGTGCAACAAGTTCGAATTTTGCAGCAAGCTCATCGAATCCTTCTGCTCTTGCTTCTTCAGCCATGGTTTTGTACATTTCTGTCCACTCATAGTTTTCGCCGGCAGCAGCGTCTTTTAAATTTTCTGCTACATCACCGATGCCGTGGAACTCTTTGAACCACATTTTTGCGTGTTCTTTCTCCTGATTTGCTGTTTCTTCAAAGATATTTGCAATCTGAACATATCCGGCCTTTTTTGCCTGGGAAGCATAAAATGTGTATTTGTTTCTTGCCTGAGACTCACCGGAAAATGCAGCCATCAGGTTCTGTTCTGTTTTGGTTCCTTCGTATTTTGACATCTTTTTTTCCTCCTTTTAATGACAAATTACTTGTTATCCCTACTATAGCACAGTTAATCTGAAAGAACAATCTTTCCGCTGTGAAGCGGGGAAGGCTTTGAAAAAAGGAGACGATTCATAAGAACCGTCTCCTAAATTCCTGAATATTGGGTGTATCTTAGCTGAAGTATCTCTTGAGAAGTCCTTCGAATGCTTTTCCGTGACGAGCTTCGTCTCTTGCCATCTCATGAACTGTGTCATGGATTGCATCAAGGTTAGCAGCTTTTGCACGTTTAGCAAGGTCAAATTTACCAGCTGTAGCGCCGTTTTCAGCTTCTACTCTCATCTCAAGGTTTTTCTTTGTGCTGTCTGTAACGACTTCACCTAATAATTCTGCGAATTTAGCAGCGTGTTCTGCTTCTTCCCATGCTGCTTTCTCCCAGTATAATCCGATCTCCGGATATCCTTCTCTATGAGCAACTCTTGCCATTGCAAGGTACATACCTACTTCGGAGCATTCTCCCTCGAAGTTTGCTCTTAAATCAGCGATGATGTCTTCGCTGACACCCTGAGCAACACCTACTACGTGCTCAGCAGCCCATGTTCTTTCTCCTGCCATTTCCTGGAATTTATCTGCAGGAACATGGCACTGAGGACATTCTGCCGGCGGATTTTCTCCTTCATAAACATAACCACATACTGTACATACCCATTTTTTCATAACACATATCTCCTTTTCGTTTTTTTTGTTTCCTTAGTTAAAAATCAGTAATAATTACTGATATCAATATAGCACTTTTCCGTGTGCTTGTCAATTCCTATTTTGGAATTCATGAATTATTTACAATTATATGGCAGCAGCTTCTGAATGCTTTTGAAGACACCGGCTGCATTTCCCATAAAATGTAATGGAGTGTGATTCCACGATGCCGTCAAATGCTTCGTTGGCAAGCTGGTCAATCTGTTTCATGCATGCCATGTTCATATCTTCCATACAACCGCATTCAGTACAGAAAAAGTGATAGTGAGGAACAGTGCGTCCGTCAAACCGGTCTGCTCCGTCTGGAGTCGATATCTTGATGATCTCTCCCATGTCAGAAAGAAGATTTAGATTCCGGTATACCGTTCCAAGACTGATATTAGGAAACTGTTCTTTGACATGGAGGTAAACCATATCCGCAGTCGGGTGCGCATTTGTATGCATCAGGTAGTCCTTAATCGATTCTCGCTGCCTGCTGTATTTCAATGCTGTCAACAAAAACCCTCCCTTCGATTAATAATGATAATAATTATTATATTTATAATAAAAAATTTCACGGATTTTGTCAAGAAAAAATATAACTGAAAGTGAATATAGAAAGGAAAGTGCCTTGACAAAAAAACGAAATATGTTAGAATACAAAACGTAACATTTGTAACAAAAATGTAATAAATACGAAAGAAAATATACATAACTATCATAAAAGGAGGATTATGCCATGCATAGTTATTTCAAAAAGGGACTGATACTGGCTGCCTTTGTCGGTATTTTCGGAGCAGGCTCCGGGATCCATGCAAAGGCCGCTGAACTTCCGGTTCAGACAGGAAATCCGGCAGTCAATGCAGATGGACTGCTCAGACAGGTACAAAAGACAGAGGATCAGGCATCTTCTATTATAATAGAAGAAACAGAAAAAAACGGAGAATTTGTTGTAAGGGAACAGAACGGGAAATACGAAGATACAGGCTTTGTTAATATTTCTTCTGATTATATTTATGTCAGAAGCGCCACATCTGATGACAGTGACTGGACCGGAAAGCTTTATCCGGGAAATGCAGTAACATTGAAGGGACCGGTTGGAGAGTGGACGGCAGTTCAGTCCGGAAATATTACCGGGTTTATCCGGTCGGAATATCTGATGGATGCAGGACAGTCGCAGCAGAAAGTGCGTCAGATGGAAGCGGAGACGCTGAAGAACGGAACAGAGGTTACATTTTCCTACGGAGAGACAAAAGAAGAGGAGGCGGCAAGGCTTCAGGCAGAAGCAGAGCAGAGGGCAAGAGAAGAAGCCGAAAGAAAACAGGCGCAGAGGCAGGCTGTTGTGGATTATGCCTGCCAGTTTATCGGGAATCCCTATGTGTGGGGAGGGACAAGCCTGACAAACGGAGCGGACTGTTCCGGTTTTGTCCAGTCAGTCTATGCCCATTTTGGCGTTTCCCTTCCGAGGACATCCTCGGCTCAAAGAAGCGCAGGATACGAGGTCTCCTATTCCGAGGCACAGCCGGGAGATATCATCTGTTATAATGGTCACGTCGGAATCTATGTGGGAGACGGTCAGATTGTCAACGCACAGGATCCTGCACATGGGATTGGAATTTCATCCGCAACATACACGAGTATTTTGACAGTGCGCCGGATTTTCTAAGCAGGCGCGGAGAGAAAAAATTGCGAATCAGCAAAATGCACAAATTTGTAATAAATTGTAAAAAAATGGAAAATAGGGCCAAAATCGTTTTCCACACTTAAATTATGAAAAAAGGGTAAAATAGCGTTGTTTTCAAAAGTTATCCCCACTTTCCACAGAAAAAGTTGTGAATTGTGGGGATAACTTTTGGCTTTTAAAAGAACGGATGTTTTGTAAAGAAATAATAAAATTGAGTTTTTGTCGAAAAAACCGGAAAAAAAGGTTGACTTTTTCATAATCAAACTATGATTCTGAAAGGGCAAAAAATTATAGAAAATTCTGACAATTATTTCCGGAGGAAAGGAAAGCTTTTTGGTTGCGTATTAGGAAAAAAGGTATTATAATAAGGAATACGTAAATCCAAGTAAATAAGGAGGAATTCAAAATGGCTTTTCAGGTAGAAAAAACTACGACGATTGGCGAGATTGTAAATACACATCCGGAAGTAGCTCCGATTCTTATGGAAATCGGAATGCACTGCCTCGGATGCCCGGCTTCTCAGATGGAATCTCTGGAAGAAGCAGCAATGGTTCATGGAATTGACGCCGAATTATTAGTAGAGAAAATCAATGCTTTCTTAAAAGCAAATGAATAAGCCGTAAGGCAATAGAAAAACACCGTCTGCAGGTGAGTAAATTCTGCAGACGGTGTTTTTTAGCGCTTTATTTTACAGACTGGCAAGATGCTGTACAGCTTCGCGGGAAATGATCGTCTCACAGTGCTCTTCCAGATATGCAAGAGACGCCGGAGTACTCTTTTCCAGAATACCGTATTCAGTCAGCATATTGCAGATTTTGCTGAAATCACTTTTTGAATGTCCAGACTGTGTGACAGCCAGGATAAAGAATCCATCGGACGGATCCTTATAAAGCGTATTGATACCCTGATACATCGGAGAGAGAAGATGCGCCGCTTCAATCACCCGGTCAAGGGAGCCAAATGAGAACAGCCGGACTGCCGGGCGGATGACCGCTTCGGGCTTTCCGCTCTTTCCGGGAATTTCTGCAACTGCTTCTTTGACTTTATTAAGGAGCTGCAGAAACTCTTCCGCACCCTCCAGCTTGTCTGGGACAGCCTTTTTGGATGTATCTGTATCATCGAACGGAGAAGGAGCAAATTTGGAAAACCGTGTATCCAGCTCTTCCGGATCTTCTACCTTTGTAATGATGAGCACGATGGAATCCGATGATGATGGAATCGCTTCGATCATGAGCGGAATATCGTCAGCCTCAAAACCGAATTCAAAGGCTGCCTGCTGCATCATGTCATGGAAAAGTGATTTCGCTTTTTCGGTACCGTAGGCAAGCTCGCTGATCTTTAAGTGTCTGTCCTCGAGATCGGCACGTGTCAGGGTACAACGGATTTGATTTTCATTGATCTTTTCAATTTTCATATAATCACTTCCTAGCTGTAAATAATCTTATACTTACTCAATAGTAGTATAAACAAAAAATAAAATTCTGTAAATAAAATTTAGAAAAAATACTTGCATTCGCAGAAAACAGGAGTATAATATCTGGACAGAGGTAGTATTCCCGGATGACTGTGTACAGTAATAAAGGAGGGGATATTTACGAATCTATTTTCCGGTCAGCATTTCTGCATATAGTTTATGCAAAGCAGTCCTTGATTTATCTCACTAAAAGCATTTCTGCAATCAGTTCGATAGAATCAAAATAGAGCATATCACAATTATTCTCAGTTTATATTCATTTAATCACAAAAGAACCCACTAATAAATTCAGACGATTCATGATTTTGAAAAATAACGGGAACGGTGCTACCTTTTTCAGCATACGGGGTATCATAAATAATATATCACGATAAGAAACCTGTGCACTTCACAAGGGGATACTCCGGGCCGCAGTCATAGAAAAAGGTTTTTCAAAATTCTGTTTCAGATTATCAGAAAGAAAAGGGAAACAGTATGGAGAGCGATATTATAGAGGACGAGCAATACAGGAATCTGTTTGTAGAACTCTCGGAGTATGAGCGGATGGGAGTACGGATGAAAATGAACGGACATCCGGCCAGTCCGCTGCAGATTGCGTCCGCACATGCAGTGAAGGAAGAACTTTCCTATATGAGAGACTATGTGGCGGATGAGAACGGTAAAGTTAAAGAAGTCAGATTTGTGAAACTGTCAAACATAAAGTAAAAAGCGATAATCCCCCTTTACGCAGAAACAGGTAGTGAACAGAGCCGAAAATGTCAAAATTATTAATGACGTGCAGAAGAAATCTTGATATAATGTGAGCGTATACAGGAGGTATGGACATGGATGAAAGACGAGGCAAAAGGAGACCGGATGGACGGCCGGCCAGAAAAAGACAAAGGCCGGTACAGCAGCAGGATCCAAGACGCCGGAATCAGGAAAGCAGACGCCAGAAAGAGCTTGAGATGCGCCGCCAGATCCGAAGACGGAAAAAGAGAAGAAAACGCATCCTGATTCTTCTTCTGCTCTTACTTATCGCAGTGATCGCAGCAGGAATAGTATTATGGATCAGATATGGCCCGTCGAGGGAAGAAGCAGATAAAAATGAGTATTTTGGTATTACAGACACCAGCCAGGTGGGACTTGCGATCGACAATCAGATTCCAGATGTAAAGAGCATGAAAGAAGGAAGCGAAGTCTATCTGGATTTCGATTCTGTACACGATTACGTAAATCAGAGATTTTACTGGGACTCTAATGAAAACCGGCTGCTTTATACTTTACCGGACAGGACGCTCAGCATTCCGGCTGGCGCGACAGAATTTGAATCCGAAGATGGAACACAGACGAGAGACTATGAAATTGTAAAAGTGGAAAATGATACCGTTTATCTCGCGCTGGATTTTGTAAAAGAATATACGGACATGTCACTGGATGTCTATGAAAATCCGGACAGAGCAGTGATTGTAACCAACAAGGAAGAAAACCACGCCAGGGTGAGCAAAGATACCGAGGTCCGGATCCTGGGAGGTGTAAAGAGCCCGATCCTGACTGAAATCAGTAAATCAGACGACGTGGTTGTCATCGAAGAAGCCGGATCCTGGATGAAAGTGAGAACCGTGGACGGGTATATCGGCTATGTGAAATCCAATACCCTGGAAAAAGCCGAAAAACAGACACGGAAATCTGAATATGAAGAGCCGGAATATACCAATATTCAGAAAGACTACAAGATCAATCTGGCATGGCATCAGGTTACAAGCCAGGCGGCCAATGAAAATGTGGCCTCCGTCATTGCAGGAACGACAGGACTGACTACAATTTCTCCAACCTGGTTCACAATCCAGGATACAAACGGCAATATTACGTCTCTCGCAAGCAGTGCCTATGTGGATGCCGCACATCAGGCAGGGCTGGAAATATGGGGGCTGGTTGACAACTTTACCAATCAGGTCGATACACTTGCGGTATTAAGCAACACACAGAGCAGGGCCAATATGATCAGCCAGCTGATTACCGAGGCACAAAACAGCGGACTTGACGGCATCAACGTGGACTTCGAGCAGATCACCGAGGAGATGAGCGACCACTATATTCAGTTTATCCGGGAATTATCTGTTGAGTGCAGGAAGAACCAGATCGTTCTTTCCGTGGATAACTATGTACCTGGATTTACAAGCCATTACAACAGAGAAGAACAGGGCATTGTAGCAGATTACGTGATCATCATGGGATATGACGAACACTTCGCGGGCTCTGAAGAAGCCGGCTCTGTTGCATCGATTGACTTTGTAAGAGAAGGTATCACAGAGACACTCAAAGAAGTACCAAAAGAGAAAGTCATTAACGGACTTCCGTTTTTCACGAGGCTGTGGATCGAATCATCCAGCGGCCTGACAAGCCAGGCGATCGGCATGCAGGAGGCAGAAACGGCTGTGGCCAATGCAGGCGTGACAGCATCCTGGGATGAAGAGACCCAGCAGAACTACGCAGAGTGGACTGCAGACGGAAACACGTACAAAATATGGCTTGAAGACGAACAATCCCTGGAGGCCAAGCTCAAAGTCATGCAGGAATACGATCTTGCAGGAGCAGCCGCATGGAAACTCGGATTCGAAAAATCAGGTATCTGGGAACTGATCTCCAGGTACGTGAACGGATAACAGAATACAAAAAGAAAATAAAAACTGAATAACGAACAAAGAAAGACGGAGCCGCTTGCCTCGAAGCGGCTCCGTTATTTTTGTGGAGGCTGTAGGGGACGTGTTCCGGTGCACAGGTACACGACGTAAACGGCAAAAAAACGCTCGGAACCCGCATAAAATAAGGAAAAACTCGAATTTTCAGATTTTTTTCATCGGGGACAGGTTCCTTTTCATCGGAACACGTCCCCGATGAAAAGTCTATCGTACAGTCTTTATTCATATATTTGTTTTAAAGACGGGAACGGAAAGGGATTATAATATGGCGGATAAAGTGAAGTGGGTACTGGCACTTCTGATTCTTGTTTTTGTGTTGTACGGGATACAGAAGGTGGAGAGTATAGTGACGCAGGGAGAAGTACAGGCGCAGAAGGCGGATGTAGTGATTGATGCCGGACACGGAGGGAAGGATCCGGGGAAGGTCGGTGTTAATGACGCGCTTGAAAAGGATATTAATCTTCAAATTGCAGGGAAGCTGAAGGAGGAACTGGAGGCCAGGGGGATTTCGGTTCTGATGACACGGGAAGAGGATCAGGGACTGTATGATGAAAATGCTGATAATAAGCAGGTGCAGGATTTAAAGCGGCGGGTAGAATTGATTAATGAGACGGCCCCGGCGCTTGCGGTTAGTATTCACCAGAACAGTTATCCTTCGCCGGATGTGAGCGGTGTTCAGGTTTTTTATTATGAGCATTCGAAAGAGGGGGAAGAGATGGCCTCGGTCGTGCAGAAGCAGATGGAAAACCTGGAGGGGACAAAAAACCGGCCGGTAAAGGGCAATACGACTTACTATCTTCTGAAACGTACAGAAGTCCCGACATTGATTATTGAATGCGGATTTCTGAGTAATCAAAGCGAAGCTCAGAAACTGACGGAGGAGGATTATCAAAATTCCCTGGCCAGAGTGATTGCCGATGGTATCGAGGAATGTCTGCAGTGAAGGGTTCCGAAAAGAGGATGAGTGTGTTATAATAAAATTTATGGAAACAAGAATAGAAAAAATTGACAGAATGCAGATCGATGAAACGATCATGGAAACAGCGGGAGAAATCATAAAGCAGGGAGGCCTGGTCGCATTTCCAACGGAGACCGTTTACGGCCTGGGGGCGAATGCGCTTGATGAGGAGGCGGCGAGAAAAACATATGCGGCAAAAGGCAGACCTTCTGATAATCCACTGATTGTACATATTGCAGAGAAAGATGCACTGGATGGAATTGTGGAAGAAATTCCGGCAGGAACAAGAACGCTTGTTGATAAGTTCTGGCCGGGCCCGCTTACCTTGATTTTGAAGAAAAACGAAAGAGTACCGTACGGAACGACGGGAGGACTTGACACGGTTGCGGTGCGTATGCCGGACGACGAGATTGCGCTGCAGCTGATCCGGAAAGGCGGAGGTTATGTTTCTGCACCGAGCGCAAATACATCGGGGCGCCCGAGTCCTACGACTGCACAGCATGTTGCGGAGGATCTGGACGGAAAGATCGATATGATTCTGGATGGAGGCAGTGTCAATATTGGAGTGGAATCCACCATTCTGGATATGACCTGTGTGCCGCCGATGATTCTAAGACCGGGTGCAGTCACGAAAGAAATGCTGGAAGAGGTGATTGGTGAGGTCAGGATGGATCAGACCCTGATTTCGGAGAACAGCAGCCAGGCTCCAAAGGCTCCTGGTATGAAATACCGTCATTATGCACCGAAAGCGCAGATGATTCTGATCGAGGGGAAGCCTTCAGATACAGTTCTTGCGATCAAACAGCTCGCATATGATAAGGCGATGTTTGGGAAAAAAGAAAATGGAGAAGGATACCGGATCGGTATTATTGCTACTGCGGAGACGATGAGTCAGTATACATACGGAACCGTGAAAAGTATCGGAAGCAGGGAAAACCGTCGGACAATCACGAAAAATCTGTATGGAATTCTAAGGGAATTTGACGAAGAAGGCGTGGATATTATCTACAGTGAAGGTTTTTTCGGAGAAGCAATCGACACCGCCATTATGAATCGTCTATTAAAAGCGGCAGGCCACAAGCGGATTCCTGCCTCCGAGATTATCAAGCTGCAGGAATACCGGAAGATCATTTTTGTGAGCAAGGATGATAACTGTCGAGGCCCGATGGCAGAGCGCCTTCTGCAGAGGCAGATTCTTCTGCAGGAATATGACATTCAGTCCAGGGGCATGATCGTACTGTTTCCGGAGCCGTTAAATCCGAAAGCAGAGGAAATTATGCGGAGAAATGGTGTGGACACGACAGAGCATGAGGCCCTGCCTTTTGAGGAGAAAGATATTACTCCGGATACCCTGATTCTGACAATGGAGAAAGCGCAGAAGAGAAAAATTATTACAGAGTATGGATTCCACAGCAACATTTTCACTTTGGGTGAATATATCGGAGAAGAAAAGGAAGTGGAGTCCATGTACGGAAAGTCTCTGGAGGAATATGAGGAATCCTATATGGAGTTGGAAAATTATATGAGAAAACTGGCTAGAAAGCTGAATATGGAGGCAAAGGAAAAATGGGAAGAGTACATATAATGGACCATCCGCTGGTTCACCATAAAATTGATTATATCCGCCGCAAAGAGGTTGGAACAAAAGAATTCCGTGAGATCATTGAGGAGATCTCCATGCTGATGTGCTATGAAGCGACAAGAGGGCTGAAACTTGCGGATGTGGAGATTGAAACGCCGATTTGCAAGATGACAGGAAAAGAGCTGGCGGGCAGAAAGCTTGCTGTTGTCCCGATACTTCGTGCCGGCCTTGGAATGGTGGAAGGAATTCTGAAGATGATTCCGGCGGCAAAGATCGGCCATATCGGTCTTTACAGAGATCCGGAAACATTGCAGCCGGTAGAATATTACTGCAAGCTGCCGTCAGACTGCGATAAAAGAGAGGTCTTCGTGGTAGATCCGATGCTTGCTACAGGCGGATCCAGTTCCGAGGCGCTCACCATGCTGAAGGAAAAAGGGGTAAAAAATATGACATTCCTCTGTATCCTTGCAGCACCGGAAGGACTGGAAAAGCTTCGGGAAGACCATCCGGATGTGGACATTTATGTTGGGGCGCTTGATGAAAAGCTGAATGAACATGGCTATATTGTACCGGGGCTTGGAGATGCAGGAGACCGTATCTTCGGAACCAAATAGCAGGAAGGTGATAAAATGAACGCCAAGAGAAAAGATTATCTGTCCTGGGACGAATATTTTATGGGAATTGCCATGCTGTCCGGCATGCGTTCCAAAGATCCGAATACCCAGGTAGGATGCTGCATTGTGAGCCAGGATAATAAAATCCTTTCTATGGGTTATAACGGGCTGCCGAATGGTTGCTCCGATGATGAGTACCCGTGGGCCAGGGAGGGGGATGATCCGCTGGAGACCAAATATGTGTATGCGGTCCACAGCGAGTTGAATGCTATTCTGAATTATGGGGGAGGCAGCTTGAAAGGAGCCAAGATTTATGTTTCCCTGTTTCCGTGTAATGAATGTGCAAAAGCCATTATCCAGGCAGGCATTAAAGAAGTAATTTATGACTGTGACAAGTATGAGGACACCGCCTCTGTGATTGCATCAAAACGGATGATGGATTCAGCAGGAGTAAGATACTATCAGTATCACCGGACAGGCCGGGAAGTAAAGATTAAATTATAAATTCTGCTTCCTGATCAGGAAGTATCTATAAAGAGGGACATTCTGAGATTCCAGGGAATCCGGATGCCCCTCTTTATTCATTATGCGAAATACTGATGAAACTATAAAAAAACTAGATGAGTTCCTGCCCGGGGAGGACAGTACTGTCAAGTACAAACTGTCGAAAATGCTGCACGCATGGCGGCAGAAAGATGCGGCTGTCGTGTACCATAAAAAGATTTCGTTCACATGCGGGGGTATTGATCTGCAGAATCTTGAGATCCAGCTTTAAGAGTAAATCCATATAAGGTACGACTGCAATACCAAAGCCTTGTGCAGTCAGCCCGGCAATGACCTGATCCTCTTCTGTCTCGTAGGCGATCTTTGGTTCTGTGTTTATGTCGGAAAACATCTGATCAACCACGGCACGGATACCTGAGCTTTTATCAAAAAAGATCTGTGGGTAGGGAGCTGTCTCGGCCAGGTCAACAGTATGGCGGGAGGCAAGCGGATGTCCTTTTGGGACAATCAGAACAAGATCCTGCTTCTGTACCGGAACCGCTGTGAAGTTCAGTCTGTCCGGCGGATGAGAACAGAAGACCAGGTCATATTTCCGCTTTGAAAGGCCGTCCAGAAGGCTTTGTGTCACCCCGGTATGAAAGGTAAACTGGAGATCCAGATCGGGGTGTGCTTTTAAAAAGGCAGATGCCAGACGAGGGACAAACTCGACTCCCAGCGTCCGCAGAAGTCCAAGGCGGATCAGCCCTTCGCCCCGTGCACTGCGTCGGATAGATTCCATTCCGGCATCCAGAGTAGATAATGTGTGTTCTGCGCAGTCAAGGAATTCTTCGCCAAAACGGGTGAGAGTTGTATTTCGCCCGCTTTTTTCAAAGAGGGGAACCCCAAGCTCCTGTTCAAGCTGTGCGATTGCATGGCTTAAATTTGGCTGTGAAATACAGAGCTGCGCGGCTGCTTTTGTATAATGCTGTACATGCGCCAGGGTGACAAAGTAACGTAGATAAAATAAGTTCATACAGGCACGTCCTTCCCTTCCATAACGGTATCATCTAAATCATAAAAAAATTTTATAATTTTATGCAAATTATTCATTTGCGAACCATTTATCTCCATACTAAACTGAATGGATGGAAAGTGCAAGGATATCTTATGAGGAGGAAAGAAAAAATGAGGGAGAAACAGATGGAAGCTGAGAAACCGGTGTGGAGAGGAGAAGCGGCACTTGTGGCGGCTGTTATTATGAATACGTTTGGAGTAGTACTGATGTTGTATTCCGGATCCGGAATATCTGCCATCTCCAGTGTGCCGTTTGCTTTTTCGGAGGTCTTTCCGCATCTTTCACTTGGGACATGAACCTATCTGTTTCAAGGGCTTCTGATACTGAGCCTTATGATTTTGAGGAAACGCTTTGTCCCGGAATATCTTTTCAGCTTTGTGGTGGGATTCGTGTTCGGAGAATTACTGGACGTTCATGAATTATGGATTCATATTCTGCCGGAGACAACCGGTTGGCGTGTCATCTATTTTGTTGTCAGTTATCTTCTGATCAGTTTCGGAATCGCGTTGTCAAACCGATGCCGTCTTCCGATTGTGCCGACGGACCTTTTCCCGCGGGAGATGGAGCAGATTACAGGAATCACGTATTCGAAAATAAAAATTTCTTTTGATGTTATCTGTCTGGCTGTGACTGCCGGAATGACAGGAATTTTTCTGGGACATCTGGATGGATTGGGAGCCGGAACGATTCTGGCGGCATTTACAATGGGGAAAAGTGTAGGGGTAATGGGCAGCTGGATGGACCGGCATGTGCGATTTACATCATTTTTGTCAGGAGAAAAGCTCTGCCGGTATGCAGGATGATAACCGGATGAATAGAAATAATTATGCGAAAAGGGACGTTGTTTTTGACGTCCCTTTTTCGGTGGACCTATGTTAATGCAGGGGTTCGTTTGGCCTGCTTGATAAGAAAACTGTATCGTTTACGGGCGGCATTCCCCTGAAAAATATAGCTGTCAATCAAATCCGGATCAGAGGCGTTTTGAAAGAGATTGTCGGCAGCTTCGATCTCCTTCCTGACAAGTGCAATCTCCGTTATAAGATCAGAATAAGAACTTCTGAGATAAACATCGGCTTCATAATGGTGATTCGTGTTTGTTGGCATGATATCCCTTCCTTCCTAAAGTTATAGTTATAGTATGTACAAAAACAGGAATAAAATACCAGTTTGGAAGAATAGAATGTACTAAAAGAAGCGGGGAGTATGAGATGAAAGAAAAGGGAATCGAGATCATCATCAACTTTATTGTCCGGGCTGTTCTTGGGGCGGCTGTTATCTTTTTTGTGAATCAGTTTCTGGATTCTCAGAAAATACCGGTTGCCGTAGGATTAAATCCGTTTACCGTTTTGACAGGCGGAATCCTTGGACTTCCTGGGGTTGCGCTCCTTTATGGCATTGTATGCTGGGAAATTTTGTGAGAGTTTCACAAAGATCAGGGAAATGAAAAAAACCGGTGGACAAAACTCCTAAACCGGTCTATAATGCATATCACAAAACAAAATTCTTTTGTTTTATCCGGATCACCCGGAGTCTTATTTGAAAAGCGTCGGGAAAGCGCTTATCTATATCAGAGCCGAATCGGCTGTAATGATTCATGAACAGACAAATGATTATATGCGGAGAAGAGGAGTTGTATGTACTGCGGCTTGCAGATATGATTGCCGACAGGGAAGAGCTGGATCTTCAGGTACAGGTCTGCACCTCTTTTGAGCAGGAAGAAAGACTGGAGGAGTTTCAGGAAGCAGAACTTCTGCTGATCGGGGATGAGATTCCCTACGAGAAGAGGCAGACAAGCAGAGCTGCCAGAAGATTTGTGCTGACAAGTCAGGAAGGAGCAGAGGTGGGGGAAGAGGAGGTCCCGGTCTATAAATACCAGTCCGTCCATAAGATTTTTGCCAGGATCATGGAAGTATGCCTGGATCACGACCGTGCAGGCCTGTTTCAGGTGCCGCGCAGAGATAATCAGCGTCTGATTGTCGTTTATTCTCCTATTCACAGAATCGGGAAAACACGTTTTGCGAGGGCGCTCGGATATGAGCTGTCCAGAGATGAAGAGACACTTTATATTAATATGCAGGAATATCCCGGATGGGGAATGCACAGGGAAGAAAAGAGCGCATCTCTGGCGGATCTTCTCTATTATTCCCGCCAGGAGCAGAATCATCTGGGGCTGCGTCTGACATCTATGGTGCAGGATCAGGAAGGACTTGCTGTTCTGGATCCGATACCGGTGAGCCGGGATTTGAAAGAGGTGGCATGGGAGGACTGGAATTCTCTGATTCTTCAGATCCTGAAGAAAGGTCCGTATCAAAATATGATCCTCGATCTCAGTGAAAGTGTTCAGGGCCTGTTTGAAATTCTGAAGATGTGTGATGAGTGGTACCTTCCCTATATCGAAGACGAGGACGAAGAGCGGAAACTGGAGCAGTTTTTTGACACACTGGAACTGATGGGATGCAGGAAGCTGCGGCAGAAGGCGCGGATGACAGAGATGAAGGGGGAGCCGGAAATATGTGTAAAGAAGGCATTACAGTATGATAAGAACACTGCATATGGAAAAGCTGCAGGAGCAGGTCATGGCGAAGCTGGATCTGTCGAGAGAAATCGAAGATGGCGAACTGGTCGAATTGATTTATCAGGTGCTGGAAGAGTATACCAAAGACAAGTACATTCCGCTCCGGATGAAGATGGAATTTGGTAGAGATCTGTTTAATGCATTCAGAAAGCTGGATATTCTCCAGGAACTTCTGGAGGACGAGTCGATCACTGAGATCATGATTAATGGACTGGAAAATATTTTTGTGGAAAAGGGAGGAGAGATTTATCAGTATGAAAAAAGATTTGTATCCCGGAAAAAGCTGGAAGATATCGCGCAGCAGATTGCCTCCGGCTGCAACCGGACAGTCAATGAGGCGGAACCGATCGTGGACGCAAGGCTTCCGGACGGCTCCAGGGTCAACCTGGTGCTTCCACCGGTGGCGCTCAACGGTCCGATTATTACAATCCGGAAGTTCCCGAAAGAAGGAATTACGATGAAACGGCTGATTGCCTGGGGAAGTATCTCCAAAGAAGCTGCGGAATTTCTGGAAAAGCTTGTAAAGGCAAAGTACAACATGTTTATCAGCGGCGGCACCGGTTCCGGAAAGACGACATTTCTCAATGCCCTTTCCCAGTTTATACCGGAGGACGAGAGGATTATTACTATCGAGGACAACGCGGAACTGAAATTACAGTCTCTGCCCAATCTCGTAAGGCTGGAAGCCCGGAATGCCAACATGGAAGGAGAAGGAGAAATTGATATCCGTGAGTTGATCCGGACGGCACTTCGGATGCGTCCGGACCGAGTGATTGTAGGTGAGGTGCGAAGCGCAGAGACGATCGATATGCTGCAGGCTATGAATACGGGGCATGACGGTTCCTTAAGTACCGGTCATGGAAACAGTCCGAAGGATATGATAGGAAGGCTGGAAACCATGGTGCTCATGGGGATGGAGATTCCGATCGAAGCGGTACAAAGACAGATAGCATCCGGGATTGATATTATCATCCATCTTGGAAGGATGCGGGACAAGACCCGGAAGGTCCTTGAGATTCTTGAAATTACTGGATATGAGGAAGGCAGAATACAGATGCATACACTGTATGAGTTTCAGGAGAAAGGAAGCAGCCACGGGAAAGTGAGGGGAAGTCTTGTTAAAAAAGAGGAATTACAGAAAAAAGAAAAACTGCTGGCGGCAGGATATTAGAAAGGGAGAATATCTGACAGGATGCCTTGGAGCCGTGGGAGCGGCCGGGCTGACAGCGCTTTTATTCTACCGGTCCACAGTGGCGGCACTGGTACTTCTGCTCCCGGTGGGAGGAACATTTCTGTATGTCTGGGAAAAGGAAAAATTAAGAAGAAAAGAAAGAGAATTTACAAGACAGTTTCTGGATGCGCTTCAGTCGGTGTCCGCCGCCTTAAATGTGGGATATTCTCTGGAAAATTCTCTGCTGGAAGCGGGAAAGGAAATGCGGATCATGTACCGGGAGCAGGACCGGATCTTAAAGGAATGGAATTATATGATCCGGCAGATGAAGATGAATATTGGAGTAGAGCGGATCCTGGAGGAGTTTTCCGAACGGATAGATCAGGAGGATGTCAGAAATTTTGTTACGGTCACTGCGACTGTAAAAAAGAGCGGGGGAAATATGGCAAGAGTGATCCGGCAGACAATTTCTCAGATTCAGGAGAAGGAGGAGCTGAATCAGGAAATCGAAACTGTAATCTCCGCCAAAAAGATGGAGTTTCTTGTCATGGCAGTAATTCCATTTGGAATGATCGCCTATATGATGCTCAGCTTTCCGGAATTTATGGAAGTTCTTTATCAGGGAGTCCCGGGCAGGGCGGTCATGACAGGATGTCTCGTTTTATATCTGGCAGCGTTTGGAACCGGGTTTCGTATGATACAGATTGAGGTGTGAGAGGATGGACATAAAAGCAATAGCAGTGACCGGAGCAGCATATTTAATTTTGCTGGTCCTGCTTTGGAAAACAGGAAAAGGGAAGATAAGAAACAGGGAAAAAAGAAAGCGGATCAGAAAGGGAATCTGGTTTTTCTTTCTTGTCAACACAATCAGCGTGGCCGTTTTTATATGGACGGGACAGGACAGGCCGGTGAAAGACGGGAAGATTGGAAGAAATCAGAAAGGCGGCGGAAGCCGGAATGAAACGGTGTTTGCGACGGTCGAGGGAGTGGATGCAGATATCCCGATTCAGATCCGGGTGGATGAGCAGGGATATACGAAAGAGGAGGCAGAAAAGATCCTTACGGACGAGGCAGAGAAGCTGGAAAAGAGAATTCTGGGAGAGAATCAGGATCTGGAGCATGTTACGTCAGATTTGAATCTGTTGACTTCTCTTCCGGATTATCCGGTATCCGTTCAATGGACGCTGGACGATTATCAGTACATAAGTATAGACGGAAGTCTTAAGGAGGAAATCCCGAAAGAAGGAATCGGGGTTCAGCTGACAGCTGTTTTAAGCTTTGATCAGGGAGCGGATGAAGCAGTAGAGCGGACGAGGGATATAACAGTGACGCTGTATCCGCCGAAGCTTCGGAATCCGGATGAGATCGTAGAAGCTCTGGAGCAGTTGGTGGATTCAGAGAACGAAATCAGCAGGGAGGACGAAGCGCTGTATCTTCCGGATGAAATTGCGGGAAGAAAGGTTTCCTGGGGATACCGGTCAACCGTCAACGGGTATCAGGTGATGGGAATGGGAGTGCTGGTCTTTGTGGCGGCCGCTGCATGGAGAAGGCAGAAGGTAAATGATGCGGCAAGAGCCAGAAAAGAGCAGCTTCTCAGAGATTATCCGGAGATTCTGGAACAGTTTTCCCTGCTGATCGGTGCAGGGATGACTGTGAAAGGAGCATGGTACAAGATTGTGGAAAACTATCAGGAAAGACGGGAGACCGGGGGAAAACGGCCGGCTTATGAGGAGATGATGCGGACATGTTTTGAAATGCAGGGAGGTGTACCGGAAGGAGAAGGATATGAGAATTTCGGAAAACGGTGCCAGATACAGGAATATATGCGACTTGGACTTCTTCTTTCCCAGAATCTGAGAAAAGGAACGAGAGGCATTACAGAACTGCTCAGTCTGGAAGCGGTTCATGCCTTTGAGGACCGGAAAGCGCGGGCAAAGAGAAAGGGCGAGGAGACAGGAACGAAACTTCTCGTGCCGATGATCATGATGCTGGCAGTGGTACTGGTCATTGTTATTGTACCGGCCTTCTGGAGCATGGGAATTTGAAGGAATCCAAAGACAGGAAACAAAGGAGGATGCAAAATGTTGTGGTTACAGATGAATGCAAGACGAATTTGGAACAGGATAGAAGAATGTCTGAAAGATGAAAGTGGAATTGGAGTGGTGGAAATCATATTGATTCTCGTTGTACTGATCGGACTTGTCATTATCTTCAAGACCCAGCTGACAGAGCTCGTTCAGACGATTTTCAATAAAATTACAAGTGAAAGCGGAAAGATTTAGAAACATGATTCCGGCCGGAAAAAAGAAAGAAGATGCACAGCTGACATTGATGATGAGCCTTTTGATCCTGATTCTGCTGACGTTTACAGCCGGGATTTTAGAGAGTGCGTCCATTCAGACATCAAAGAATATCAGGCGGGCGGACACGGAGCGGGCGGTGGAATCATTGTTTGCGGAGTATCAGAAGGAACTTCTGGAAGAGTATGATCTTTTCGGACTGGACGGTACGTACGAGACAGGAAATTATTCGGAAGAAAGAGTATTGAACCGTATAACCGTATATGGAGCGGTTGCAGGAGAGAGTCAGGTGGAAGCCGTCCGCTTTTTGAGTGACGGAAAAGGCCGGGAGTTCGCGGATCAGGTCTGCAGATATATGGAGAACAGGTTCGGAATCGATATTATCAAGGATCTGATCGGGAAAGAAGATGAGGCGAAAAAACAGGAAGAAGAGGCCGAAAAGTATCAGCAGCAGGAAGAGGAGACAGAAAAGAAGATGGATGAGATTCTGGCATCTCACGGGACATCGGAAGGCTCTTCCGAAGGAAGCGGGGAGGAGACGGAAAATCCGCTGGGGATTTTGCAGAAGCTGAAAAGGAAAGTACTGACGGAGATTGTTCTGCCGAAAGACCGGACCATTTCACAGAAAAGTGTGGAAGGAACTCCGGGAATTTCCGGGCGGGAGAGACGGGAAGGCAAGGGAGATGTACCTGCCACAGAGGAAACGGGAAACGAAAAGTTGTATTTTATTGCCTATATTCCGGAGCATTTTGGAAGCTATATCAGTCCGGGAGAAAATCGTCCGCTGGAATACGAACAGGAATACCTGATCGGCGGAAATACAGATGACATGGAAAATCTGCAGGAAGTACTGGATAAAATCCGAAATCTCCGAATGGCACCGAATTATTTCTATCTTCAGACAGACGAGACGAAGAAGGCGGAAGCAAAAGTGCTGGCCGGTGTAGTAAGTACCCTGATGGGAAATCCGGAACTGACGGATGTAGTATGCCAGATCATCCTGATGGCCTGGGCATACGGGGAGAGCGTGATGGATCTTCGGACACTGACTGCCGGGGGAAAGGTGCCGGCGGCCAAGAGTAAAGAGACATGGAAGCTGAGTCTCTCAGGCCTGCTAAAGCTTGGGACAAAAGACGACTCCGGAGCAAGTGAAGCCGGAGAAAGCGGATTCGGGTACGATGACTACATGAAGATGCTGTTTCTTCTGGAATCCAAAGAAACGCTGCGGCTCCGAATGCTGGATCTGATTGAATGGAATATGAAGATGCGGCTGGACTGTCCGTTTTTTCAGGCCGATGCCTGTATTACAAAACTCAGGATTCAAAGTACATGCAGACTCAGAAGAGGAATTACGTACCAATTTTCGACATATTATGCATATCAATAACAAATCTGTGAAAACAGTTCTTATTTCATATCTGACAGATCAGTCTGATATACAGAAAGGAGGTAAAGCGAGGTGCCTTTTTGTGACAACTCAGGTGATTTAAACTACATACAAACCATGGTCAACGAATTTTCAGACCCTAAAATATATAGAAAGGAGACAGATTCTGATTCGCTTCATAGATGGAAGCAGCTTTCCCCACGAAATAAGAAGTGTACCTTAAAGGCACCTGTCTTTACCTCCTTTTCTGGAGGAAGTATGACTGTGGAAGCAGCCTTTGTGGTTCCTCTTTTCCTGTTTGCGGTACTGGCCTTTTTATACTTGTTTGAGGTGATGGCAGTACAGACAAATATCCGGGCGGGGATGCAGTATGCGGGCAGAAAATATGCGGAACAGGCTTATCTAAATCCATTTGTCAGTACAGAAGAACTGGAGGAGGATATCCGGGAGGAAGTCAGCACAGAACGGCTGAACCGTAGCATGGTAAAAGGAGGTGCTTCCGGGATTGACTGCAGCAGTTCCTACGTGGATCTTATGAATCAGATTTTGTATCTGAACACATCGTATACGGTGGAGATCCCTGTTCCGGTATTTGGAATCTTCAATGTAGAAAAAGAAGAGAGCATCCGGATAAAAGGGTGGTGCGGCTATGAATCGTCTATCCCTGTCCAGGCGGAGCAGAAGATTGTGTATGTGACAGAAAACGGGGTAGTGTATCATCAGGACTACCACTGCTCCTATCTGGATCTGTCGATCCATATGGTTCCGTACTCCGGGCTGGAGGAATTGCGAAATGCGTCGGGCGGGAAGTATTATCCTTGTGAAAGATGCGGACAAAATGTGGCAGGAATGGGAGTATATGTCACGGACTACGGAAGTAAATATCACACGTCCATGTCCTGCAGCGGTCTGAAGCGAAAGATTTACGCGGTTCCGGTTTCGGAGACAGCAGGGAAAGGAGCGTGCTCAAAGTGTGGGAAATAAAAATCTGCAATGCCTTGTTTTTAATTTTTCAGGCAGTTTGTTCGGCATATGATATCCGCATCCGTGCGGTTCCGAGATGGCTTCTGCTTTGCGGAAGCGCGCTGGCAGCGCTGACACGGCTTATAGGAATCGGAAGCGGAACCTGGATTTATGTCTGGGGTGCTCTGGCCGGCAGTGCATTTCTGATCGTCAGCAAATGTACAGATGAAGCGCTCGGGTTTGCAGACAGCTGGATGATTTTTGTACTGGGTGTGTATATGGGAATCTGGAAACTGGCAGCCGTTTTGAGCATTGCCTTTTTTGCGGCAGGGATTTGGAGTCTGGGAAAAGTAGTACTGCAAAATGGCGGATATAAAGATACATTCCCGTTTCTCCCCTTTTTGACAGCCGGATATTTGGGAGTGATCGGATGGTAGAAGAAAAATGGAGTGGTAGTTTTACTGTGGAAGCAGCAGTTCTTGTTTCGGCGGTCCTGCTTTTGACTTATGGGGTCATCATGGCGGTTTTCTACTACCATGATAAAAATATTCTAACAGGAACCGCTTATGAGACCGCGGTGATTGCGGGAAGAAAGCAGAAAAAAGAACCGCCTTTTCAGAAAGAAGAAATACAACAATTATGGAAAGAAAGAATTTCCGGAAAGATGATTCTTTTTCGGAAAGCAGAGGTAGAAGTAGAATGTCAGAAGGAGTATGTGTGGATTTCAGCTCAAGCATCGAGGAAAAGAATGAAGATTACAGTCGAAGCAAAAGCAGCACTTGTCGAGCCGGAGAGAAAGATCCGGGATATGAGGAAACTAAAAAAGGCAGCAGAAACAGGAACCTGAAAATCGGATACCGGAGAGACCTGAATACATCCTATTTTATTGTCGAATCAGACAGATTTTATCAATCGGACTATCAGCTGAAAATGCTGGCAAATAATGAAATCTGCGGACTTCTGCAGGTGAAAGGGCGTGGAGTAAACGGAAGAAGCCGGTATGAGTATGAAATCCAGGGAAAACATTCACTGGAATTTCTGACGCAGAAAGGACCGGTTACCTACGAAATGATTATAGCGATTATCGAAGATCTGCTGGCGGTTATGGAAGAAATGAGAGACTATCTGCTAAGCCCGAATCAGTTGCTGCTGGACCCGAGAAGTATTTTCTGTGAGAAAGGACGGTATTATTTTTGCTATTATCCGGCCAATGAACAGGGAATCGCGGAAAGCTTTCATGAACTGACAGAATTTTTTGTCAGAGAGACCGATTATCAGGATCGTTCCGGGATTTATATTTCCTATGCCCTCCATAAAATGACGCTCGCGGAAAATTATCAGATCTGCCAGGTGATTGAGGAAATTTTAAATAATCAGGAGGAAGAATACGAGGATCAAGAAGCGGAAGAGGAAGATTATGAAGAAGATCTTTATGAATATGGAGATGAATATGAAGATGATGAAGAAGAGGAGCAATATGATGACTGGGGACTGGAGGAGAAACCGGTTGGGGATGTAATAAAGGAGAAAATAGGAGGCTGGGGGTTTGTGAAACGTCTATTCGGACGTGGCATGGAAGCACCTCAGGATGATATATTGAGAGAGCAACGGAATGTTGACTGTAGAAAAAAGTATTGAAAGAGCCGGCAGGTTGCGCTAGACTTAATGTATATAACAAAAAACTGCCGACAACAGGTATGTGTTACGGGAATAAGAGAGTCGGTATACGGGACATGGATCAATGCCATGTCCCGTATCGGCACCATCACTTTGGATCTCCGGAAAGCCCGGGATGTACCGGGAGAGTGATCTCAAAAGTCGTTCCAAATCCGGGGCGGGAATCCACGGATACTGTTCCATGATGTGCGAGAATGATATTCTGAACGACAGGAAGCCCCAGACCGGTTCCGGAAGATTTGGAAGTGAAAAACGGTGTAAAGATTTCCTTCAGCTGTTCTTCGGATATGCCGCAGCCGGTATCCTGAATCCGGATATGGATCTGGCTGTCATGGAACCAGGCTTTCAGATTGACGGACCCGGAACCGTGGATTGATTCCACGGCGTTTTTAAAAAGATTTAAAAGTGCCTGACGGAGTTTGACAGGATCTCCGGTGATGACAGGAAGATCTTCCAGCAGGGAAGTAAATTCAATCTCCGTATTGGCGCAGGACGCGGCGAAGGAGAGGACCAGTTTTTCCATAAAGCTCCGGAACGAAAAAGTTTCCGGATGAAGAGAGCTGCTGTTGTTAAACAGTGAAAATTCTTCCAGAAGATGCATCATGTATTCCAGATCCTGGCAAAGGGAGTCCCAGTACTCGAAGGAGCGGACCTCGGGATGCCGGGATTCGATCAGCTGCAGCGTGCCGGAAAGAAGAGTCAGGGGATTGCGGATTTCGTGGCAGATTTTGTGACGTTCCATATCCTGAGAATGGAGCAGTTTCTGAAACAGAGCAGACGCTTCAGCATCCTGATTTACATAGGATTGAAGACGCTGCATCTCATCGGATGTAAAAGACATAGGAATTTCCCACCTTTCTAAACAGTTCGATGCTTTCTAGTTTAGCACTGGTGGAGGCAATATTCAAATATCAATGTAAAGGAGTATGAGATATGAGAGACGATAATTGTATTTTCTGTAAACTTGCAAACGGAGATATTCCGACTGCGACGCTTTATGAAGATGAAGCTTTCCGCGTGATTTTAGATGCAAGTCCGGCATCGAAAGGACATGCCCTGATTCTTCCGAAACAGCACTATGCAGACCTTTATGAGCTGGATGATGAGATTGCTGCAAAAGCACTTGTGCTTGCTAAAAAGATGGTGAAAAAGCTTACGCCGATTCTTGGATGCGATGGTTATAATATCGTACAGAACAATAAAGAGGCGGCAGGACAGACCGTATTCCATTTCCACATGCACCTGATTCCAAGATACAAAGGAGATAAAGTAGGTCTTGGCTGGAAAATGGGACAGCTTGATGAGGAACAGAAGAATGAGATACTTTCCAGAATCAACGAAGAGTAAAACAGGGAATAACAAGAGGGTAAGGCGTAAGAAGCTCATATGGATGAAATACTATTTAATGATATCTATGATAAATATGTAAATATTGTCTGGAGAACAGCAAAGTATTACTCGGAAAATGAGACGGATGCCGATGAGATTACCCAACTCACTTTTGTAAATTTACTGATCAGTTATGAAAAGATCAGAAACAAGAACGCGATTGAGTCATGGCTTCGCACAACCGCTTATCGTCTGGCCTGCAGCCAGATGAGAAGGCGGAAACTGGAGATGCTGTTGGATGATGAGGGATTGGTGGCACAGATGGGCGAGGAAGTACCAGGTCCGGATGAGCTGATTTTCATGCGGGAACGCCGCAGAAAAGAAACAGAATTGATGAGTACGATGCTGGAAGAGCTGTATCAGCACAATCCAAGATGGTATGATGCAGTTGTCCGCGCGTTTGTGCTGGAAATTCCACAGAAAGAAATCGCAGAAGAGATGGGTATCCGTCTGGAGGCATTCCAGTCAATGCTGTTCAGAGCAAAGAAGTGGATGAAAACAAAATATGAGGCAGATTACAGAGAAATGAAATAATATAAAAAAACAGGTGCCGATTCGACACCTATTTTTTGATTTCAGAGTTTTTATGGAACACTATTTTTGCGAAGCCCGGACAATGAGATCAATAATTGTCTCGATCGAATTCTGCATGCCGGAATCGCTCATTGCCTTTGTATATGTATCACGATCCTGATACAGGCGGTGGACAGTATCCAGAAGAATTTCGTCTGTAAGTGATTCTTCTTCCAGGACAATGCTGAATCCCTGACGCTCAAAGGAACGGGCATTGAGGATCTGATCTCCGCGGCTGGCGTTTGCAGGAAGCGGGATCAGGATATTTGGTTTACGCAGAGCCAGAAGCTCACAGATTGCATTGGCACCGGCACGGGAAATGACAATGTCGGCCAGCGCAAAAAGATCTTTCAGTTCTTTTTGAATGTATTCAAACTGTGCATAACCTTCCACCCGGGTCAAAGACTCATCCAGCTTTCCTTTTCCACAGAGATGGATCACCTGAAAGCTTTCCAGAAGTTTTGGAAGAATGTTCCGCACAGCCTGATTAACTGCAGCAGCGCCGAGGCTTCCGCCGATCACGAGAATAACAGGCTTTTGGGAAGTGAAATGGCAGAATTTCCTTGCTGCCTCCTTATCGCCTGTAAGCAGTTCCTGCCGGATCGGTGAGCCTGTGAGCACCGCTTTGTCTGCCGGAAGATTCTTTAATGTCTCCGGGAAATTGCAGCAGATCTTTGTCGCCGACGGCATGGAAAGCTTGTTGGCGAGACCAGGCGTGATGTCTGACTCATGAATGATAGTCGGGACATGATTCCGCTTGCCGGCCATGACAACCGGTACGCTGACAAAACCGCCCTTGGAAAAGATCACATCCGGCTTCAATGTCTTGATTAACTTATTTGCCTCATAAAATCCTTTTAATACACGGAACGGATCCGTAAAATTTTTCATGCTGAAATAACGGCGCAGCTTGCCGGAAGAAATCCCGTGGTATGGAATATGAAAAGGTTCGATCAGATCTTTTTCAATTCCATTATAAGACCCGATATAGTGAATGTCATATTGAAGTTCTTTCAGGCGGGGAAGAAGGGCGATGTTTGGTGTAACATGCCCGGCAGTACCGCCGCCGGTTAAAATGATACGTTTCATGGCATGCCTCCGAAAATGCTTTTATGATTATTTATATTAAACAGAATTGAAATAAAGGTCAAGTCGGAGGAAAGAAAACGCAAAAAAAAGGGGGACGAAATGAAAAAAGAAGATGAACTCATGAAAGAGTTCCTGCAGGAAGAGCTGGAGAAAGAGTCAGCACGGATAAAAGAAGAAGTAGAGCAGGATCCACCTCTGACAGAATCAGGGCCGGATCCGGAACTAAAAAATAAAATATGGAAACAGGCAGAAGAAATCCGGCGGCAGAGAGAAGCATATGAAAATCTGTCAGAAGCAGATAAGGAGGCCCTGCGCCTCGGAAAAGAACTGCAGCTCCGCCGGGAAGAGAAGGCGCGGGAAGAATTCTCCGAAGAACTCGCCCCGGAGTCACTGGAACTGGCGGCAGGCGCAGAAGAAAGGCAGCCTGAAAGTCAGTCCGAAATGCAAAATACTCAAGGAAATCAGACCAAAAAAGTGCGCGTGAGAAAACGAAGGAAAAAGACGATCGTTGCCCTGGCCGTGGCACTTGTCGCAGTACTTGGGGTGGGGATGACGAGTTTTGGAGATGGGGGATTTGTGGCTGAAACGGTGGACAGAATACTGGGAGGAAGAAAAACAACAAATATAACTGCTGAAGATGATAATTCTGACATTACTCAGCAGGAGGAAATTACTGAGGAAGAAATATACCAAAAGATTAAAGACCAATTCGGGTTTGATGCGGTGCGATTAGTTTATAGACCGACTAATATGGAAATAGTGGATTATATTTTAGAACCAGATTTTTTATCAGCTATAATATACTATCAGTATGGAGAGAATGTATTTACTTACAATATAACACCTGTATATCAAGGATTCTCGTTTGGCTATGATATTGAAGACCCGATTGTTGATGAATATGTTAAAACAGTAGAAAATACAAAAATTCGGGTGACAGAATATTTGATTGAAGAATCGAATCAACAGGAATTTTCAGCAGAATTTGAATACAAGGACGTTACTTATATCTTAACCGGGATCATTGAAAAAGACGAATTTGAAAAAATTTTGGAAAATCTCCACTTTTTTTGAAAAAAAGCGAAAGATTTTGGAAGTTCGTGCGTCTATATAGTAGAGGAGCAAAAATATGAAAAGAAGAAAGTTGTTGTCAAAGGCAGCGGCAATGATGACAGCGGTACTGTTGGTATTTGGAGTATCCGGCCAGATGGTCAGCGCAGCTGAGGAGAGCGCTGAGCAGATTGGGTACATCACAGTACAGCCGAGAGGAGTTTACCTTCAGAGCGGATTTTCCAAAATCAGTAAACCTGGTGATGGAAAAATTACAGCAGGCGGAAACACTACGGCACAGAAGGTAGTCTCAGAAGTCAGTATTGATGTGTTTGTAGAGCGTAAAGTGAATGGATCATGGAAGCATTATACATCCTGGACAGCCACAAAAAACAACGCTATTGCAGTTACCTCTTACAAGACGCTGACAGTGCCGAAGGGTTATTATTACCGTGTCAGAAGCGTACATTACGCAAACTCAGATGTAAGCAGTTCTGCTACAGGCGGATATTACATCTAACAGGAAGAAGAAAATTGAATATGGAATGATTTGTTTACAGGCAGAAAAGATTAAATGGTCATCGGGAGAGTTATTGAGGTTACTGCTCCATACAAAAAATGAAAAAAGGAAGCCCTACGGCTTTACTATCTTTTAGTCCTTACATTGAGAAAACCCAAACTACTGCCCGAAAGGGCAGGAAACACCAATGGAGCAGTAGCCCCAATAGCTCTTCCGTGTCATTTCTTAACCGGCTTTCTTCGGTTAGTGCTTATGATATAGGGAACCATGCGTTTCCTATATCATAGATCTTTTCGAAAATGAACAGTAATGTTTCTATGTAGGCAAAAGAAAAGATTCCGCATGACGGGAGTGTATCCCGAACAGCGGAATCTTTTTTTGCCCTTATTTTATTTATTAGCTAGTCCGGCCTGAAGTGCGTGAGCAAGCTGATCCGGGCAGGAGGTGCTTTTAAAGCCGCATTTAATGCCCGAGAGGCGGCGGATCGCTTCGTCCGCTTCCATGCCTTCAACAAGGCTTGCGATTCCCTGCAGATTGCCGTTGCAGCCGCCGGTGAAAACAACGTTGTGAATACGATGCTGATCGTCAAGATCAAATTCAATTTCTTTTGAACATACGCCAGTTGGCCTGTACTTCATATTGATTCCTCCGTTTCTGTTTCCCTTCCGAAAAAGAATTATAACAAAGAAAGAAAAAATATGCTAGGTATACATACAAAAATTTGTTATACTGTGAGGAAAAGGAGGTCGAAAGCATGATTGGAATTATCGGAGCAATGGAAGATGAAGTTGCAGAATTAAAGAAAAGCATGGAAATAGAAGAGGTTGTTTCGGCGGCGTCTCTTTCTTTTTGCAGAGGAAAACTTTCGGGGAAAGAAGTTGTCGTAGTAAGGAGCGGGATTGGCAAGGTCAATGCCGCAGTGTGTGCGCAGATTCTTGTGGACCGGTTTGGAGTGGATGTGATTATCAATACAGGAATCGCGGGATCTCTGGATGCGGCGATTGATATCGGAGATATTGTGATTTCAACAGACGCAGTAGAGCATGACATGGATGCAAGCACATTTGGAGATCCAGTGGGTCAGATCCCGCAGATGGATACTTTCTCGTTTCCGGCAGATGAAAAGCTGGTGAAACTGGCAAAAGAGGTCAATGAAAAGGCAAATCCGGATATCCATACATGGACAGGAAGGATTGTAAGCGGAGACCAGTTTGTTTCTTCAAGTGAGAAGAAAGAGCAGCTGATCAGTCTTTTTGACGCAAAATGCACGGAGATGGAGGGGGCTGCGATCGCGCATACGGCTTACCTTAACAAAATTTCGTGCGTCATCATTCGGGCAATTTCGGATAAAGCTGACAACAGTGCATCGGTAGACTATCCGGCCTTTGAAGCGGCGGCAATCCGCCATAGTGTAAGGCTGATTGAGGCGCTGGTGCCGGAAATCAAGAAATAATAGAGCGAAAAAACGTCAAAAACCGCCCGGTTTTGCAGGGCGGCATAAAAAATATGTAGAACGGTTACAGAGCCTTTTTCCGTAGTTTTCAGTTATACTTGGGATAAACAAAAAAACGGAGGAGGCTCTTTTTATGTTGGAAGCAGTATGGAAACATGGGGTGTTATTTTACGCAGTCGGAGTGATGTGTATACTGGGAATCTTCAGCAAGATCATTGTCAGTCTGACACTCAGGCGACTGGTGCGGGAGGCGGGAAGGATGGGAAAAAGCCTGCACCCGCTGATGAAGCTTGTCCGGGCCAAATTTGAACATGCATGTATGGTGAGTGATAAGGTGCAGAATATCCGGGCGTTTGTGGATAAATATATGTATGAATACAAAGTACTGTGGATAAAACTGCACAGCTGGCGGCAGATGGAAAAAGCGGCGGTATGGGGCTGCCTGGTATTTGGAGCGGCAGGGGCAGCGGCAGCATACACCCAGGATGCACCTTTGGAAAATGTGGGGCAGTATGCGGCAGCCGGTATTGCGGGAGCGCTGCTTTTGTTTGCGCTCAGGATGGTC
Organism: Drancourtella sp. An57; assembly: GCF_002161525.1. NCBI lineage: Bacteria > Bacillati > Bacillota > Clostridia > Eubacteriales > Oscillospiraceae > Drancourtella > Drancourtella sp. An57. The sequence goes on along the minus strand of NZ_NFHY01000001.1, from coordinate 226,267 downwards.
ACAGATGAAAGCTACCAGCTGGAAGCGGCAAAAAACTATATGATAGAGTTCCTGGAAAATACATATGCACGTAAATATGAAAAGATAACCCGGATGGAGGAAACAGAGGAAAATTTCCGGACGGAAGAGGAAGAAAGCGTGATGGAGGAAGAAAAGTCAGAAGAAAATGCTGTTGTGTTTTCTGAAAAAGAAGAGGAAGAGAAAGTACCGTTAGAGGAAAATCTGATGGAATTTGCTCCGGAGGAAACGGAAGTCGGGGAGGAAGGCAAAGGCGAGGAAATAGAGTCGGAGCTTGTTACTTTGATGAAGGAAGAGCAGGAGAAAGCGAAAGAGGAGGAGGAACGGAAAGAAAAGCGGCGGCAGGATGAGGAAATGATACGCCAGATCCTTGCCGAGTTTTTAACTTGATTAATAGAATGCCTTTTGCTAAAATATACCTAGTAATTTATACCTATATATAATGATAGAAAGGATGGGTAAAGTGATGGCAAAGGTAACATTTGACTATTCAAAAGCAGATCTGTTTATCAAGGAACATGAAATGGAGTCTATGAAAGACATTGCACTGGCGGCGAAGGACAAGCTGCTTGCGCGCACAGGAGCAGGAAATGACTTCCTTGGATGGATCGACCTTCCGGTAGATTATGATAAAGAAGAGTTTGACAGAATTTTGAAAGCGGCTGAGAAGATCAAAGGAGATTCCGATGTGCTTCTTGTAATCGGAATCGGCGGTTCCTATCTGGGAGCAAGAGCTGCGATCGAATTTTTAAGACATAGTTTCTATAATAATATTTCCAAAGAGGCACGTAAGACGCCTGAGATTTACTTTGTAGGAAACAGCATCAGCAGCACCTATCTTCATGATCTGATTGAAGTGATCGGAGACAGAGATTTTTCTGTAAATATTATTTCTAAATCCGGTACGACTACTGAACCGGCTATCGCGTTCCGCATTTTCAAAGAGATGCTGGAAAAGAAATACGGAAAAGAGGAAGCAGCAAAGCGTATCTACGCTACGACAGACAAGGCAAGAGGAGCACTGAAAAATCTTGCTACAGAAGAAGGATATGAGTCCTTTGTAGTTCCGGATGATGTGGGAGGACGTTTCTCTGTTCTGACAGCGGTAGGACTTCTGCCGATCGCAGCAAGCGGAGCTGACATTACAAAGCTTATGGAAGGAGCTGCATCCGGAAGAAAGGCAGCGCTGGAGCTTCCGTTTGAGGAAAACGATGCACTTCAGTATGCGGCAGTTAGAAATATTCTTCACGCAAAAGGAAAAGCAGTGGAAGTACTTGCAAACTATGAGCCAAGTCTCCACTATGTATCCGAGTGGTGGAAACAGCTCTATGGAGAAAGCGAAGGAAAAGACCAGAAAGGTATCTTCCCGGCGTCTGTGGATCTGACAACAGATCTTCACTCCATGGGACAGTTCATCCAGGACGGAAGCCGCATCATGTACGAGACTGTACTGAATGTAGAGAAATCCAGAGAAGAAGTGATCATCGGAGAAGAACCGGTTGATCTTGACGGCCTGAACTACCTTGCAGGAAAGACCGTTGACTTTGTAAACAAGAGCGCAATGAACGGAACAGTACTTGCTCACACAGACGGTAATGTACCGAACCTGATGGTAAATATTCCGGAGCAGAATGAATTCTACCTTGGAGAGCTGTTCTACTTCTTTGAATTTGCCTGCGGCGTCAGCGGATATATTCTTGGCGTAAATCCATTTAATCAGCCGGGCGTAGAGGCATACAAGAAAAATATGTTTGCCCTTCTCGGAAAACCGGGATACGAAAAAGAACGAGAAGAACTGATGAAGAGATTATAAGAATTAAAGACAGCCAGAACGGAGATGGAGTAAAAGCCTTCCGTTCTGGCTTTTCTTATTGGATTTTTCGTAACAGCTGTACCATTGGAATATTCATGTCAGGGACTCCGGCGATTTGTAAAATATATCACTCCTTATGCTTATGCAGATGGTGCCAACGTCATTCCGGCTGGGGAATTGGAACCGGAACCGGTTTTTCTGGCATGGTCTACGCTTTGATCGGACTTTTTGCGGCATATTGGAGATATATGAGAAAAGATATCTGCTAAATAGCAGTAAAAATTAACAAAAACCATAGTAAAAATATACAAAAAACTAACTTTTTATTATGGATTATTGTTGGATCGGATATTGACTTTTCAAATATGGAGGAGTAAAGTAAGCACGATATGAAAAAGAAAAGGAGGGAGCAAAACGGGTAGTTTATCAGAGAAATTAATGGAAGAACTGAACTGTAAAATTATGTTCACGATACCGGTCGGAGATGGGCTTCCGATCTATGAATCCGTCGTTGTGACATGGATTGTTATGGCGGTTCTTGTATTACTTTCTATTATTTTAGTGCGGAACTTAAAAGTGGAAAATCCGGGGAAAAAGCAGCTTGCTCTTGAGGCCGGATATTTATTTTTCCGCAATTTCTTTTATAATCTGCTGGGAGAGCACGGAGCACGCTATATTCCTTACATGATTACGATTGTCCTTTATATCGGACTTGCCAATATCATGGGGGTATTCGGGTTCGTCCCGCCGACAAAGGATATGGGCGTGACGATTGCGCTGGCACTTATGAGTATCATCCTGATCGAATATTCCGGGATTCACCAGAAAGGGACAAAGGGGTGGCTGAAAAGTTTTGCTGAGCCGATTCCCATTATGCTTCCAATCAATATACTGGAGATTGGTATCCGGCCGCTTTCGCTTTGTATGCGGCTTTTCGGAAATGTATTAGGATCTTATGTGGTCATGAAGCTGGTCGAGATTATCTGTCCGATTTTGCTTCCGGTACCATTTAATCTGTATTTTGATTTTTTTGACGGATTCATTCAGGCATATGTATTTGTATTTTTAACATCCCTGTTTATCAGCGAAGCAGTTGAATAGGCAGACAGGGAACTGAGAAGAGAGAACAAGGAGGAAACAAAACGATGTCATCTTTAATTGCAATTGGAGCAGCAGTAGCAGTGTTTACAGGTATTGGTGCAGGTATCGGTATCGGCCTTGCAACAGGAAAGGCAGCTGAGTCTATCGCAAGACAGCCGGAGGCAGAGAGCAAAATCAGAAGTACACTTCTTTTAGGATGTGCGCTTGCCGAGGCAACAGCGATCTACGGTTTCGTAATCGGTCTGTTAATCATCATCTTATTAGGATAAGAGAAAGGCAGGTAGAGGCAGATGCTGACATTAAGTCCGGTTACAATCATCGGTACAATCATAAATCTGCTTGTTCTGTATTTCCTGCTGCAGCATTTCTTATTTAAGCCGATTCAGAAGATCATGGATCAAAGAGACGAGCTGATCCGCGGACAGTTAAAGGATGCGCAGGATCAGAAGGAGTCTGCCGGAAAGCTGAAAGCGCAGTATGAAGAAGCGCTTGCTTCAGCGAAAGAGGAATCCGGGCAGATCGTAGAAAGGGCCAAAACAGAGGCGGCGCTTCAGGCTGACGCAATCGTGAAGAATGCAAATGAAGAAGCGGGCCAGATTGTGGATAAGGCGAGAAAGACAATGGAAGTGGAAAGAGAGCAGGCTATGCGGGAGATGAAGTCCCAGATAGCCGATATTGCTTTGACAGCCGCTTCTAAAATTATGGGCGAGAAAAACAGCAGTGAAAGAGATTTGGCACTTTATGACCAGTTTTTAGAAGAAGCAGGTGATTCTGATGACACAGACAGCTAAAAATTATGCACAGGCATTATACGAACTTCATGTGGATGCAGAATCTGTAAAAACGGCAGAGACGATTTTAAAGGAAGTCCCTGAGGTGGGAGAAAGCCTTACAAATCCGACGATTGCTTTTTATGTAAAAGAGAAAATCATTGACCGTATTTTCCCGGAAGGGATCAGAAATTTTATCAAGGTCGTATGCAGAAATCAGAAATCGGGACTGCTTCTGGAAATGTTCGAGGCGTACCGGGAAATTGAAAGAAAAGCAAACGAGGGCCTTGAGGCCGTCTTGTTTTATGTGACGGCTCCGACAGTGGAGCAGCAGGAAAAGATGAAAACATTCCTGCGCCGGAAATTTCATGTAAAGGAAGTTGCGCTTTCTTTAAAAGAAGAGAAAAGCCTGATCGGAGGATTCATCCTTCAGGCAGGCGGACGGGAGTTCGACTGGAGTTTCAGAGGAAGATTCCGGGCGCTTTCCCGTGCTTTACAACATTAAAAGCGGAGGTGAAGTAATTGAGCACAATCAATTCAGACGAAATAATCTCCATATTGAAAGAAGAAATTCAGAATTATGATGAAATCAGCAAAGATAAGGAAGTCGGACAGGTAGTCAGTGTCGGAGACGGGATTGCCACGATTTACGGGATTGACCATGCGGCTTACGGTGAGATCGTTACATTTGAAAACGGACTGAAAGGGATGGTACAGGATATCCGCCAGAACAGCATCGGCTGTATTCTTTTCGGAGATGACCGTGAGATCGGTGAAGGAACGAAAGTATTCCGTACCGGGAAAAATGCAGGTGTTCCGGCCGGAGAAGGCTATATCGGACGTGTTGTCAATGCGCTGGGCGCGCCGATCGACGGCAAAGGGGACATTGAGGCCGGTGAATACAGACCGATCGAATATCCGGCACCGTCAATTGTTGACAGGAAATCGGTTACCGTACCGCTTGAGACAGGAATCCTTTCAATCGATTCCATGTTCCCGATCGGCCGGGGACAGCGTGAGCTGATCATCGGAGACCGTCAGACCGGAAAAACATCGATTGCGACAGACACGATTCTGAACCAGAAGGGAAAAGATGTGATCTGTATCTATGTCGCGATCGGACAGAAAGCGTCTACGATCGCAAAGCTGGTTTCCACTTTTGAGAAATATGGAGCCATGGACTATACAATGGTGGTTGCAGCGACAGCCAGTGACTGTGCGCCGCTCCAGTATATTGCGCCATATGCGGGCACAGCTCTTGCAGAATATTTTATGTATAAAGGGAAGGATGTGCTGATCGTATACGATGATCTGTCCAAGCACGCGGTAGCTTACCGTGCACTGTCACTCCTTCTGGAGAGACCGCCTGGACGTGAGGCATATCCGGGTGATGTCTTCTATTTACATTCCAGACTTCTGGAACGTTCCAGCCGTCTGAGCGATGAGGCTGGAGGCGGATCTATCACAGCGCTTCCAATCGTAGAGACACAGGCCGGAGATGTATCGGCATATATTCCGACCAATATCATTTCCATCACGGATGGACAGATTTTCCTGGAGAGCGACCTGTTCTTCTCCGGTATGCGTCCGGCTGTCAATGTCGGTCTTTCTGTATCCCGTGTTGGTGGTGCGGCACAGACGAAGGCGATGAAGAAGGCTGCCGGAAGTGTCCGTATTGATCTGGCACAGTACAGAGAGATGCAGGTATTCACCCAGTTCTCTTCTGATCTGGATGAATCTACAAAGGCACAGCTTGAATACGGGGCATGTCTGATGGAACTTTTAAAACAGCCGCTTTGCAGTCCGCTGTCCATGCAGGATCAGGTAATCACACTGTGCGCGGCTACGCATAAGAAGCTGATCGGAATTCCGCTGAAGGATTTGAAGAATTATCAGAAAGAGCTTCTTGAGTATATTGACAATGTCTATCCGGAAATCGGCCGCGAGCTTGCCGAAAAGAAGGTACTGACAGAGGAACTTGAAGAAAAGATTGTAAAAGCAGCAGAAGAATTCAGAGACAAGAGCAGGTGTTAGTATGGCAAATGCAAAAGAAATACAGGCACGTATGAAAAGTATCCAGGATACGATGAAGATCACGAATGCGATGTATATGATTTCTTCTTCCAAGATGAAGCGTGCAAAGCAGGTGCTTGCGGATACGGAGCCGTACTTTTATAATCTGCAGAACGCGGTTTCCAGAATTCTCCGCCACATGCCGGATGTGGAGCATGTGTTTTTTGATACGAGACCGGAGATACCGGCTGACGAGAGAAAGATCGGCTGCATTGTCGTGACGGCAGATAAGGGTCTTGCCGGCGCTTATAACCACAATGTCATCAAGATGACAGAAGAGATGGTTCAGGAAGAAGGTCATCACAAGCTGTATGTGCTCGGTATTGTGGGACAGCAGTATTTCCGCAAGAAAAATGTGGATATGGATGAGCAGTTCCATTACACGGTTCAGAAGCCGACCATGCACAGGGCAAGGGTGATCGCCAGAGAAGTCGTGGAAAAGTTTCTGGAGAGAGAGCTCGATGAAGTCGATATTATTTATACGGAGATGGAAAATGCAGTCAGCATGGAGACAAAGCGGGTACAGCTTCTCCCGCTGAAAAAGGCGGCATTCATGCCGAAACTTCCGGTCGATGTACAGCAGGAGATTATCCACATGGTGCCGTCCACCAAAGATGTTCTGGATCAGGTCGTACCGAACTACATTACAGGAAATATATACGGCTGTCTGGTTGAATCTTATGCCAGTGAGAATAATGCCAGAATGACTGCGATGCAGTCTTCCACGGACAATGCAAAGGAGATGCTCCGGGAGTTGTCCATTCAGTATAACCGTGCAAGGCAGGCCGCAATTACTCAGGAAATCACAGAGGTAATCGGCGGTGCGAGGGCACAAAAAAGGAAGTGATAACGATGAATAAAGGAAAGATTGTACAGGTCATGGGACCTGTTGTAGATGTTATTTTTGAAAATGGTGAGCTTCCAGCTATCAAAGATGCACTTGCCGTAGAGAACAATGGAAAGAAAAGTGTGATGGAGGTATCACAGCATATCGGAAATGATACAGTCCGCTGTATCATGCTTTCCGCAAGTGAAGGCCTCTGCCGTGACATGGAAGTGACCGCGACCGGTGCAGGGATCAAGGTTCCGGTCGGCGACAAGACACTTGGACGTCTCTTCAACGTTCTTGGCGATACGATTGACGGAGGTGAATCCCTGGAAGACGAGGAACACTGGGAAATCCACAGAAATCCTCCGACATTTGAAGAACAGAGTCCGGTTGTCGAGATTCTTGAGACCGGAATCAAAGTCATTGATCTTCTTGCACCTTATGCAAAGGGAGGAAAGATCGGTCTGTTCGGAGGAGCCGGTGTCGGAAAAACCGTGCTGATTCAGGAACTGATTCAGAATATCGCTACAGAGCACGGCGGATATTCCATATTTACCGGTGTCGGAGAACGTTCCCGTGAGGGAAATGATCTCTGGACAGAAATGAGAGAATCCGGTGTTTTAAATAAGACAGCCCTTGTGTTCGGACAGATGAACGAGCCGCCTGGATCCCGTATGCGTGTGGCGGAGACAGGTCTTACGATGGCTGAGTATTTCCGTGACAGAGAGCATCAGAACGTGCTTCTGTTTATTGATAATATTTTCCGTTTTGTGCAGGCCGGTTCTGAAGTATCCGCGCTGCTTGGCCGTATGCCGTCAGCCGTAGGATATCAGCCGACACTTGCAAACGAGATGGGTGCGCTTCAGGAACGGATCGCTTCCACAAAGAACGGTTCTGTTACATCCGTACAGGCGGTTTACGTGCCGGCGGACGACCTGACAGACCCGGCTCCGGCGACGACATTCGCCCATCTGGATGCCCAGACTGTTCTTTCCAGAAAGATTGTAGAGCAGGGAATTTATCCGGCGGTAGATCCGCTGGAATCCAGCTCCCGTATTCTGGAGGCAGATGTAGTGGGAGAGGAACATTACGAAGTGGCAAGAAAAGTTCAGGAGATCCTTCAGAAATACAAAGAACTTCAGGACATTATTGCCATCCTCGGTATGGAAGAACTCTCAGAAGAAGATAAAAAGACCGTTTTCCGCGCAAGAAAGATCCAGAGATTCCTTTCTCAGCCATTCCATGTAGCGGAAAACTTTACCGGTATTCCGGGTAAATACGTTCCGTTAAAAGAGACAATCCGCGGATTTAAGATGATTGTCAACGGCGAGATGGATGATTATCCGGAAAACGCGTTTTTCAATGTAGGTACGATCGATGATGTGATCGAGAAGGCAAAAAAGGAAGCATCCTCAGAAGAGTAAAGGAGTGGGCATATGGGCCAGCATAATACATTCGGACTGGAAATCTATGCAAGCAACCGTCAGTTTTATGTCGGAAGAGGTCAGAGCATTACCTTTCCGGTGGAAGACGGAGAAATGCAGGTATTGCCGCACCATGAGGACATGATCGCGGCAATTGTGCCGGGAGAGATGGTATTTGTAGACCCGGAGGGCAATAAGACAACTGTTGCAGTGAGCGCCGGATTTATTGAAGTGTTCAACAACCGTGTCAAGGTATTCGCCCTGACCGTAGAGCGCCCGGAGGAGATCGATATCCGCCGTGCCGAAGAGGCGAAAGAACGGGCAGAAGAGCAGCTCCGCCAGAAGAAAAGCCTGGAAGAATATAACGCCAACCAGATGGCGCTTGCAAGGGCCATGTCCAGACTTCGGGTTACATCCAGAAAGAAAATATAAGAAAAACCAAAAAGCATGCCGGGAGAGATTCTGCGGCATGCTTTTTTGTCTGCCGGAGAAAAAGGGTTTCTTGCCCGGAATACTTTCTTGTGATAAACTGGTAAAAGAAAAGAGCGGGGGACTACTTATTATTATGAAGGAACAGAGAAAAAAGCATTTATTTACAAACAGACAGCTGGCGGCGCTTTTGATTCCGCTTGCGCTGGATCAGCTGCTGAATTCGTTTATGGGAACTGTTGATACGCTTATTGTCAGCAACATTGGATCCGCGGCCATATCAGCGGTATCCCTTGTGGACGCGATCAACATACTGATTGTGGAAGCCTTTTTTGCCCTTGCGGCCGGGGGTACCGTGATCTGTTCGCAGTATCTTGGGAGCAAAGACGTGGAAAAGGCAAATGAGGCGGCAGGCCAGCTTGTGTTCGTCACCTTCTTCCTTTCGCTGATTATGGCTGTAGTCTGTATTATTTTTCATGAACCGGTTCTTCAGCTGATTTTCGGGGAAGTCGAAAAAGAGGTTATGGATAACGCCAAAATCTATTTCCTGTTTTCGGCGGTGGCGTTCCCGTTTATTGCTCTTTATGATGACGGTGCGTCCATTCTGAGGGCGCAGGAAAACAGCCGGCTTCCGATGCAGATATCTGTCCTTGCCAATGTTTTAAATGTTGTTTTAAATCTGCTGTTCGTCTGGGGCTTTCACCTGGGAGTAGGGGGTTCCGCCTGCGCAACGATGCTTGCAAGAGCGTTTGCCATGATTGCCGTTCTTTATGAGCTGCGGAAGCCGGTCTGGGAGATTCACCTGAAACAGTACTTTTCGATCCGGCCGGACTGGGGACAGATTAAAAGAATTCTGAAGATCGGCATACCCTCCGGGATTGAAAACAGCATGTTCCAGTTCGGAAAGCTTGCCATCCAGTCCACCGTCTCCATGATGGGAACAGCCGCGATTGCGGCGCAGGGAATGACCAACACGATTGAAAATCTGAACGGGATTATGGCAATCGGAGTCGGGATCGGACTGATGACTGTGGTAGGAGAGTGCATGGGAGCTGGACGCAAGGATGAGGCGGTTTATTATGTGAAAAAACTTTCCGTGATAGGAGAAGTTGTTGTCGTAATCTCCTGCCTGCTTTTATTTGCGCTTGTGCATCCGATTACTTATTTCGGCGGGATGGAGCCTGCCAGTGCATCGATGTGTATTTTTATGGTGACCTGCATTACGATTGTCAAACCGGTGGTATGGACGCTGGCGTTTATCCCGGCATACGGGTTCCGGGCGGCGGGAGACGTCCGTTTTTCCATGGTGGTCTCCATTCTTTCCATGTGGGTTTTCAGGGTATCCCTTGTCATGGTTCTGGCAAGAGTCTTTGGAATGGGACCGATTGCGGTATGGATTGGAATGTTTACGGACTGGACGGTGCGGGCCATTGTCTTTACCGTACGTCTGAGAAGCGGAAAATGGCTGGAACACAGGGTGATCTGATGGAATTACAACAGTAATATAAAGTAGAGTGAAAGTGAGTATTTTTGGTAATACTCACTTTTTTTCTGTAAAAAAATAAACAAATTTTATGAAAAATTACATAGAAAATGCTGGAAATTTTGAAAATATTTGTGTGAATGTTGACTTTCGCATTTTACTGTGATAAATTCTTAATATAATTTTTATAATTTGAATTCCAAAGGATTTGGGAGGTGACATCTATGGAGAAACTAGAGATACGAAATCAAATGACAACTGAAGAGAGAAAGCTTGCTTTGGAAGCGGCCCTTCTGTTAGGATTTCAGACAGAAGCGGCAGCTTTTCCGGTTGCGGGAGTGAAAGGAGAAATTCCTGCTCCGAAAACGGAAGAGGAACTGCAGGCATTGTATCAGCTGTCAGAGCCGGAAGTCCCGGATGGCTATAAAACGGCAGAAGGGCATCCGGAACCAATGTTTGACCTGGATTTCCGAAAGGAAAAAGGACTGGAAACAATATTTGGAAAAGGACCGTTTCTGAAGGATGAAGATTATGATTTTCTTCCGGACAGACTCGATGTGAAAATTAAGCTGCCTGAAGACGCGGATGCATCCATGATGATTGCAGCCTGCAACATTGCTTTCCGTCTCGGTATGGAGACAACGGGGTATGAAGGCGGCATCAAGGCAGAAGAAGGTTACGGCGGAAATGCCATCATTCTGGAAGAAGCAGACCAGGCGGAAATGACGATGGAAGAGTCCGATGGGGTTATGAAGGTTTACCTCAGGGGAAGAGGGAAAGAGCTGGAGGAGCTTTCTTCGTTGATTTGTGAGAATTTTCCGGGAACAGGCGGATGGAAAACATTCCGTGATGTTCTGATGGATATGTGCGATGACGCGGTTCTGCGGAATGGGGATGGACAGATCGCGGCGCTTCAGATGCTGAAGCAGAAAGAGAGCGGCAGCTGCACGGTATACGGTTCGCCGGAACTTCGTGAAGATCAGAAGGCACTGTTTACAGATGTTACTTTTGAAAATTATAAAGCAGGAAAGAAAGCATATGAAAAGGTCTATGAGCTTCCGTGGGAAGTAGAGACGTTTGAGGAAATACTGGAAAAAGAGGTTTATCCGTTGATTAAAAACGGAGACAGTATCCGGATAGAGGGTGCGGTCAGTGAAGATCAGACTGTCCGCAGCCGGATGAGAACACGGATGGAAGAAAAAGCAAAAAGCTTTGGAGCAGCGGAAGTCCGGACAGAGCTGATCTGTGCATACAAGCAGGGATTTTCTTGGATCGATGAGATCGTAATTCCTGCAGTAAAGGAAAAGAAACCGGACAAAATCGAGATTTATTTCAAGCCGTTTCTGCCGGAAGGGGAAACAGAATGGCTGGATGAAAACGGGGCGACACCATCCTACCACAATCTTCAGGCGGACAACCCGGACAAATGGTATGATCTGCCGATCCGGTATCTGCAGGAGCTGTATCCGATTGAAGATGTACTTGTAAGAGAACTGGGAGTGGAAAGAGATGCGGTTGTATTTCTTCCATATGAAGGCGCGGAAGATATTACCTACCTTTGCAAAGTATACCAGGATGAGACGCTCTGCTATGAAAATACATATAAAGCACAGTGTTCGGAACGCCCGTATCTGGATGAATATCCGCAGATGGGCAAGGTACATCCGGCAACCGGATATATCCGCGTGTGGATCAATGAGCAGGAGATGCTTTTCAGGAAGATCCGGACTGATCTGGAGGAAGTATGGGATACGTTCCAGGCAAAAGTCCTTCCGGAGTGTAAGCAGTATATTGAGGAAAAGACCGGCGGAACAGTCACAGCGGAGCAGCAGCCGTTTTTCCAGGAGCTTCTTCTGGATGTGACAGTCAGCGAACCGGATTACCGTGTAGGATGCAGAGAAGACCTGATTTCGTCGCTGGATGCTCTGCATGAGGATATGTATTTTACCGGAAGCGACTATTTTAAGAACTACGGAGTTCAGAATATCGGCGTCATGCTGGACGCGCCGGGACTGATTCTTCCATCTATTCATCAGAAAGAAGGAAGACCGGTATTCAAGGTAACCGTATTTGAAAAAGCGAAAGAAAAGCCGTGTATTGAAAAAGACGGCAAGGCAGTTGTAAGCCAGAGGATGCGTGAGGAAGTTTCCTTCAAAGTAACCGGACTTTCCGCAAAAGACGGAAAACTTTGTGTGGACATCCGGACGGCAGGTGTTTCGGATGAATTCCTGAAAGCCTACGCAGATCTTATGGAGAAGGGTGTGCTGGAAATTACCGAAGGCTGGTATAATATTTCAGCTGTCCGTTTCCTTACAGAAAGCGGCAGCGTGATTGAGGCGGCAGTTCCGGCACAGGAGCCGCCGGTCAAGGATAAATGTATTATGGACATCGATCTCCATGAGAAAGAGCTGATCGGATATGAACAGTGTATGGCGATCATAGAAGAACTGAAACATGTTCCTGGAATCGAGGTATTCAGAACCGCAAGGTCCTACACAGGAAGAGAGCTCTATGCGATCTGGCTGAAACCGGAGCGGGAAGGATATCTTTCCATGACGAAACGTCTGACAAAGTGTCCGTCTGAAATTATCAACGCAAGGCATCATGCAAATGAGGTATCCAGCACGAACGCATCGTTCATTCTGTTAAAGAAGCTGCTGACCGATGAGACATACAGGGATCTTCCGGAGAAGCTGAATCTGATCCTTGTCCCGATGGAAAATGTAGACGGAGCGGCAATTCATTATGAGCTTCAGAAAGAGCATCCGTACTGGAAGTTCCATGTGGCAAGATTCAACGCCCTTGGTAAGGAATTCTTCCACGAACACTTCCATCAGGATACGATACATTCCGAAGCGATGGGACTGAGCAGGCTGTATGAACGGTACGCGCCGGATATGATTGTGGACAATCACGGAGTGCCAAGCCATGAATGGGAGCAGCAGTTCTCGGGATATACATCCCCTTCCTACAAAGGATTCTGGCTTCCAAGATCACTTCTTTACGGATATTTCTGGTATGTGACGGATGAGGCGTACAAAGATAACTATCCGGTCAACAAGAAAATGGAAGATGTGATTGCGGACAAGATCGCAGAGGACGAGGAGATGACGGCACTCAACAAAGAGTGGAGCGCTCAGTTTGAGAAATATGCACATGCATGGATGCCGAAGCTTTTCCCGGCCAACTACTATAAAAATATGATTAACTACTGGATTCCATATGCGGCAGATCCGGCACACAAATATCCGTCGATCCGCTTCCCGTGGATTACAACCGTATCATATACAAGTGAAGTAGCTGATGAGACTGCGCAGGGTGAATATCTGAATCTGTGCGCAAGAGCTCATGTGGCACATGATGAGGTGACGATTCAGATGCTGATGGAAGCAGAACTTCTTCATGAATGCAACATGAGATGTGAAGACGGCAGTATATCTGCACGATATCGGAGACGTCGGCCGATGATCGTATACAAGTAAAAGACTCAAAAGAAAGAAGGAGGAAAATCTATGGAGTATATTAAACTGATTGGTGTCCTGATTGTAGTGCTCGGATTTGCGCTGAAACTGGATTCCATCCTTATTATCTTTTTAGCGGCAGTGACGACCGCTCTTGCAGGAGGTCTTGGAATTGACGGACTTCTTGAAACACTTGGAACAAACTTTGTAGCGAACCGAAGCATGGCAATTTTTATTATGATCCTGCTTGTAACAGGTGTACTGGAGGCGAACGGTCTGCGTGAAGCGGCTGCGGATCTGATGAGAAAAGTAAAAAGCGCTACGGCCGGAAGGCTCGTATGCGCGTATGGTATCCTCAGAGGATTCTTTGGTGCGTTTAACGTAGGATTCGGCGGTGTTGCCGGATTTATCCGTCCGGTACTTCTTCCGATGACAGAAGGTGCCATCGAGAGCCACGGACATGAGCCGAATGAGGAACATATGGAAGATATCAAAGGAATGGCATCCGGTATGGAAAATATTACATGGTTCTTCTTCCAGGTACTCTTCGTTGGAGGTGCCGGCGGTATCCTTGTACAGACGACACTGGCGTCTCTTGGATACGAGGTAGAACTTGTGGAACTGGCAATCGCGGAACTTCCGATTGCGATCATCGCACTTGTTGTGGCAAGTATCTACTACATCACAAAAGACAAGAAACTGATGAAAAAATACTATGGTTCCAGTGCGGCGAAACCGGAGAAGAAGAAATAAAGGGGGTACAGATACATGGATCTTAAGTTTATACAGATAGGTGCCGGCCCTGCCAATGTTCTTGGCGAAGCGGTGTGGATCATCATTGGTCTGATTACAATTTTTGCAGGTATCAAAAATCTGCTCGACAAAGAAAATCCGTCCAGAATCGGTACTGCGGTATTCTGGTGTTCATTTGGTATTGTTTGTGCATTCGGAACATGGCTTCCGGCGAAGGTATCCGGAGCGCTTGTTATCGTAATGTGTATGCCGCCGATTTTCAAACGTGTAAAAGTCGGAAAGACAAATGCCCCGACAAAAGAATACACAAAAGGACAGTACCAGAAGATCGGTATGAAGATCTTCATCCCTGCCCTTACTGTAGCGGTATGTTCTCTCTTATTCGCGTTATTTACAAACATAAGCTCCATGGTAGGTGTTACGGTAGGTGTTATCATCTCCATGATTATTCTGAGAGCCTACTCTTCGGATAATAAACCGAAAGTATTCCTGGAAGGATCTGAACGTTTTCTGTCCATGATGGGACCTCTGTGTATGCTTCCTCAGCTCCTTGGAGCTCTGGGCGGTATCTTCACGGAGGCCGGAGTCGGCGAAGTAATCGCCGGTATCGTAGAAAATGTAGTACCAAAAGGAAATGTCAACCTTGGTATCATCATTTTCGCAATCGGAATGGTGCTCTTCACCATGATCATGGGAAATGCTTTCGCGGCTATCACGGTTATTACCGTTGGTATCGGCGGACCATTCGTACTTGCGTACGGTGCGGATCCGGTTATCATCGGAATGCTTGCTCTGACATGCGGTTACTGTGGTACACTCTGTACACCAATGGCTGCGAACTTCAACATCGTTCCGGTGGCTATTCTGAATATGAAAGACCGCTGGGGTGTTATTAAGAATCAGGTTGTTGTAGCAGCAATCATGCTTGTAGTACAGATCTGCTACATGATTATGTTTAAATAGGTAATATAAGGACGGCACAGGGGGATGCGTGACATTGAGCGGGGAGCCCGTATTATTATTGAAAACTGGGTAAGAATAAGACCCTGGGACAAACTTTTGATTGTGACAAGCAAAGAGTACAGGGCAGAAGCGCAGGAACTCAGAAAGCAGGCAGTCAAAAGGGCCAGATCGGTGAATACACTTCTGGTAGAGAATAAAGGACGGTATGTAGGGGTGTTTTTTGACGAAAATGAAGAAATTTTTGATCCTTACACTGCGATCATCGCGGCAACGGAATATTCGCTTGTGACAACCAAAGCTGCGAAGCGCGCAATCAGCCGTCATAAGAAATTTTTGTCCCTGCCCCTTTCGACAAACAATGGAAAATCCATGCTGGAATTTGATTTCCTCATGATGGATACAAAGAAAAGCCGGCTGATGGCGGAGGTTATTATGAAATACCTCCGTCATTCGTCACGGATTCACGTAACCACTCCTGCGGGTACCGACCTGCAGATGGGGAAAAAGGGCAGAAATCCGGGGTTTTTCAACGGTGTGGTCAAAGACGGCAAAGGATATTCCTCGGCCAGCATCGAAGTTTATGTGCCCATTGAGGAGACAAAGACGGAAGGCATCATGATGCTGGACGGTTCGCTCGGGTACATCGGAAAGGCAGAGGAAGTTACAAGAATTGAATTCCGGGAAGGGCGCATTGTAAAAATCGAAGAGACACCGACCGGAATCCGTCTGAAAAACTATATGGAAGCTTACAAGGACAGCAGGATCTATATTGGCGGTGAATTCGGCATCGGCCTGAATTCGTACTCCCGGTGTGTGGGAGACTGCTATATCGAGGACGAGTCAGCCTATGGAACATTCCATATCGGACTTGGCCGGAATCTTGCCCTTGGAGGTGTACAGAATGCCAAAGGGCATTTTGACCTTGTATGCCTGGAACCGGATATCTATGCGGACAACAGGCAGCTGATGCAGGAAGGCAAGATTATCTTGCCGGAACCAAATGTATATTAAGGTATAAGGAGGTCAGTACAATGAAAGTATTAGTGACAGGATTCGATCCATTTGGGGGAGAAAAAGTAAATCCGGCATATGAGGCAGTGAAACTGCTTCCGGATACAATCGCAGGAGCTGAAATTATCAAAATTGAAATTCCGACCGTATTCACAAGAAGTGCAGAGGTTGTAGAAGAGGCAATTAAAAAATACGAGCCGGACATGGTACTGGATGTCGGACAGGCAGGCGGACGCTCCTGTATGACAGTAGAAAGGGTTGCGATCAACCTGAAAGAAGCAAGGATCCCGGATAACGACGGAGAACAGCCATTTGACGAACCAATCCGCGAAGACGGCGAGACCGCATACTTTTCCACACTTCCGGTAAAAGCAATGGTGGAAAATATGAGAGCCCATGGAATTCCGGCACACATTTCCTATACAGCAGGAACCTATGTATGCAATTGCATTATGTACAATGTGCTTTATCTTGCGGCGAAAAAATATCCTGGAATCCGCGCCGGATTTGTACATGTACCATTTGAAAGCGGACAGGTTGTGGACAAGGCAAACGGCACACCGTTTATGTCCCTGGAAATGATAGCAAAAGCTCTGGAATACGGCATCGAAGCCGCAGTGACAAACAAAGAAGATGTGCAGAAAGCAATGGGCGAAACACACTAAATAAAAAAAGATTTCATTGGGGACGTGTTCCGGTGCGCAGGAACCCGTCCCTTATAAATTGGTAAAAAATTAATATTAGAACATATTGTAGACAAATTTTGGTGCGGTGGACAGATTGGCGTACATGAGATACAGGTAGAGTATCATGAGCATTGCATAAAATACAGCCGTCCACCCTGCGAATGCGGCAAATTTATTTTTCTTCAGTTTTCTGATAAAATCTGTAAATGCTTTCATTGATCATCACCCATCCTTTCTTACCTATATGGACTCCGTCTTCGAAGAAGTATTTTGTGTATTCCTGATCGGAGAAATCTGCTATGGAGGCATTGTACTCGGCGGCCACGGAGCGGATTTTCTGGTAGTAGTCTTCCCTTGCTTCTTTTGGGAAGCCGGTATAATCGTACCAGTATCCGTTAACCGGCATCATGACGAGCAGAGGACGGATTCCAAGATCCTGACAGACATCAAGAAAACATCTGAGATCGTCATATTCCGGCGAGGTGCTGTAACTTCCATTCAGACTCTGGTTTTTCTTCTTTTTCATGAATGGACGGACTTTCCATTTGTAGGAACTGTCGTCCATATAAAACGGATTTCCCTGATTCTGTGCCTCTCCATCTTTAATGGACTGTTTTAACAGGGAAGCAAAATCCGGATCCTGATCCGTTTTTTCTTTGGACGATGCTTTTGGAACATTGTCCTTTACCATCTGCATGACAGCGGTCTGCAGTTCTTTTTCTTTCAGGAACCTCGTGTAGATCCGGTAGTTGACACGGTCGGACATGGAAGCGTCCTGAGTGTAGAGTACACGGTTATAAAGGTCTGCACGTTCCCGGGCAGCAGGATCGACCCGAAGCAGTTCATGGGAGCGTTTGATCATGTAGTCCTTGACATTTTTGCGCAGATGGTTGTTTTTGAGCATTGCGATGTAATGGGACTCTGAAAAACGGGAGGTGAAAGCCTCCGGCTGTACACCTGCCTTCCGGAACCACTGCGGGGAAAGGAAAAGAACCGCTTCCTTTGTCTTTGCATGTTCTCCCAGCGATGCCAGTGTGATGGCATGGCTGAGAGACTGGTAGTAGCCGGCACCGATCAGCATCATATGAAATTTTGTGTCTTTGAAAATCTTTCCCGGATGATAAGGTGTTTTCACGCCGTACTGAAACTCGGAAGAGCCGAATGTCAGGACTGTATTTTCATCCAGGTTTTTTAAAATAGCTTCCCTGGCCGGAAATTTTCCGTCTCCGGACCAGGAGGCGAATGCATTTCCGTCGGCATATACCCTGCGCTCTGCCAGAATATGCAGCCCGGCTGCCGAAGTCAGTGTAAGGGCAGCGGCAAGGAAAAATGCCAGTAACCGTTTCATGATGCACTCCTTGTTTCCAGATAGGTAAGGATCCGGTTTGGTGTGTTAAAGGTACTGCGGTCTACCTCGGACGGGGCGATCAGGATACCGAGTTCGTCCTCAATATCTGCAAGCAGTTCTGCAAATCCAAGCGAATCCATCAGATCAGTTTCAAACAGATCAATGTCCGGGTTGCTTTTTACAATATCATCTTCACAGATTCTTTCCAAAATTTCAAACAGTGTTTCTTTCATAGTATATTCCCTCCAAAATTATGATAATCCGAGCAGCCATACAAACTTGCCCGAAAAGATATAAAAACCAAAAATTACGAGCTGAAGTGTGATCAGCCACGACAGGAAACGGTACCACCGTTTCTGACGGTGATTTTTGTAAAAGGTTGATTTTTTCTTGTACCATTCTGTAGCGGCCAGTAGAACGCCATGATAAAATCCGTACAGGATATAGGATGGCGTCACGCCGTGCCACAGACCCATGACAAGCATGTTGACAAGAAAACCTGCACAGGCTGCATTGAGCCTGTTTTTAAAACGCTTTTTCCGGATCGACTGAATCATAAACCGGGAAAAGAGAAAATCCCGGAACCAGTGGGACAGTGTAATATGCCAGCGGTCCCAGAACTCCTGAATGTCAATACTTTGAAACGGCCGCCGGAAATTGTCCGGAGTCCGGATGCCAAGAAGATAGCTGGTGCCGACTGCCATCAGACTGTACCCGGCAAAGTCGAAAAACAGGTAAAATCCATAGCAGTACGCATAGAAAATCACATAGTACCATGTGCGGGCACCGTCAACCATTCCCATGCCTTTAAAGAACACAGAGGCAAGAATCAGCTTGTAAATCAGTCCAAGCAGAATTTTAAATATGCCTTCTCCGGCAAGCGCCAGGTACTCTCTGCGGGGCCGGATACTGTTCAGGTCCTCCAGAAACCGCCGGCTCCGGTCGATAGGACCTGAACTAAGAGACGGAAAGAACAGCACGAAGGCTGTAAAATCAAAGACAGACATTTCGGTAATCAATCCGTCATAGGTCTCGATAATGATCTGGGCACACCGGAATGTCAGATAGGAAATTCCAAGGAACGCAAAGATGGATTCTCCCCACAGTCCGGCCAGTTTACTGAGAATCAACGGCAGAATACTCAAAAACAGTGCCAGCCTGTACACCCGGACATTCCGGTCTCTGGAAACACGCAAGGCCATGTACCCTTTTACAACAGTCAGTTCGATTATAAAAAACAGAATCAGGTAAGCTGCCTGCTCCGGTTTTGAAAAAAAGGCCAGAGCGGTAAATAAAATGGTTGCGGCAGTAGAGTACCATTTCAGCGGCTGCTCCAGAATACCGAGCAGTAATGCCGGAAGAAGAATGAGAATAAGGACACAGAAAAACTGATAATTGTCAAAAAAACTCATGAAAGCATCCCTCCCAGAGCTTTCCGGTCAGCTTTTCCGTTGGCCGTCATCGGGAGCTGGTCAAGGAAGACCACTTTTTTGGGAATCATGTAATCCGGAAGATATTCTTTCAAATCCTGCCTGATGCGCAGTGATTCTGCAAACTCATCTTCCGGGACATCTTCCTTGACAAGGAAAGCGGTAATACTTTTTGCTTTTCCATCCCGCATATTCGCGACAGCGGCAGCGTTTTTAATACCGGGAAGCTTCAAAAGATTGCTTTCGATATCTCCGAGTTCAATCCGGTATCCATGCAGTTTGATCTGAAGATCAATGCGTCCGCAGTAGTAAAGCATGCCATCCTTTATATAACCCTCATCTCCTGTCCGGTATCCGCGGACTGTATTTCCGCTTTTGGAGACGGTGAAAAAGACAGGTTCTGAGAGGTCCGGCCGCCGGAAATATCCCGGACTGACCGTGTTTCCGAGAATAACAATCTCGCCCCTTTCTCCATCGGTCAGACGTGCCCCTTCCGGGGAATGGATTTCAATCCATGTTCCCGGTTTTGGACGCCCGACAGGAAGCGGAATTTCCGTTTCTGTAAGTTCCGGTGTGACCTGAACTTCCGTCACTGCTACCGTGGATTCTGTCGGCCCATATGTATTCATGATGACAGCATCCGGAAACCGTCCGGCCAGCTTTTGTGCGGTCCGGTTTGTCAGCGTTTCTCCGCAGAATAAAAACAGGCTGATCTGCGGAAGCAGTGAACTGTCAAAATTCGGATCCCGAAGGCACATATCTGCGAAAGACGGCGTAGAAACCCACACGGAGGCCCGGGATGCGGCCAGTGCCGGAAGAAGGAGACGAAAATCGGACTGCTGCGATTTTGTAAGAGGATACAATGTTCCGCCGCAGGCCAGGCACGTGTACAGATCCATGACTGAAAGATCAAAAGAAAACGGTGCCTGGTTTAAAAAGATGTGTCCTTCTTTATCTTTTTTTGAGGTACCAAGGCCGACAGACCACTCCAGATAATGATTCAGACAGTCAGAAGTGATCTGAACGCCTTTCGGGCTTCCGGTACTTCCGGAAGTGAAAATCATATAAAAAAGATCTTCGCCGGAAACCGGGGACAATTGTAATTGCTCCTCCGGATATTCTTCCTGCATCAGATGTTGAATTTCTTCTTTCCTGATAAAGGAAACGGTACTGGAACTGTCCTCCGGATCTTCGCAGGCCAGTACAAAAGGCGGCTGAATGCTTTCGATGATCTGCATGGTACGGGACCATGGTACAGAAACATCGACCGGACAGTATCCTCTTCCTGATTTTACACATGCAAGAAAGCAGATGAGCATCAGCGGGCTTTTATGTCCGTAGACAGGAATCGGAGTCCTGTCATTTTTACAGAGCCTTTGAAGAGCCGCGGCAAGAAGATCAGAATATTTCCAGAGATCTCCGTAGCGTAAACGTTCTTCACCGGATATCATTGCAGCGCGGTCCGGAAAACGGACGGCTGTCTGATTGATTTCGTATAAAATGTTCATAACTTTTCCCTCCTGTAGTGCTTTACCAGTATCATAAAGAACCGCCCTGAAAAGTCAATATGATTTCGCGAACAGTAAGAAAACATTCAACAAATCTTAATAATCCTCATTTACTTTTCCACTTTTTTTGATATAATTATTCCAATGAATGGAGGAAAACATCATGTTGTCAAATCAGGTACTGCAAAGAACAATATCAGAAATAGAAAATATAGCAGGGGGTTCCTGTTCTGTGTGGGCAATGGACGGACATCGCATTGTACAGGCAGGGACAGAGAGTATGAATGCGGGCGAGAGGATTCAGGCATTTCTCGAAGAGATAAAAAAAGAAGAGATCTTTCAGGGACTCGAAGAGATCCGCACAGGATACGCCCTCTTCCTTGTGTGTGATGAGGAGAAACCTGCTTACATATTAAATATAGAAAACATGAGCGGAGAAAAGGCGGAAATTGTAGGGCGCCTCGGCGTTAAACAGATGGAGGGGCTGATACGTGCCTATAAAGAAAAGATTGACAAGAACCGTTTTCTTCAGAATCTTCTTCTTGATAATATGCTTCTTGTGGATGTTTACAACCAGGCAAAGAAGCTTCATATCGAAAACGATCAGAAGAGAGTGGTCTATCTTGTAGAGGCCAGGGCCAAAGATAATCAGATGCTTCTTGAAACGATGAAAGGAATGTACGCGTCCGGCATGAAAGATTTTGTAACTGCGGTGGATGAGGGAAGTGTGATTCTTGTCAAGGCGCTGGAAGAGACAGATGGATACCGGGAAGTGTTTGAAAGCGCCAAGAGCATCGCGGATACGGTATCTGCTGAGGCAATGGTTAATATCCGGGTGTCTTACGGTACGATGATCCACGAGTTGAAGGATGTATCAAAATCCTACAAAGAGGCCGGCATGGCACTGGATGTGGGGCGGATTTTCTATCCGGACAGGAATATTCTTGCTTATAACGAACTGGGAATAGGACGGCTGATCCATCAGCTTCCGCTCTCTCTGTGCGAGATGTTTTTGAAAGAGGTTTTCGGGGACAGGGATGTATCCGAGTTTGAGGAAGAAACACTTTCCACGGTTTACAAATTCTTCGAAAACAATCTGAATATCTCCGAGACGGCCAGACAGCTCTATATCCACAGAAATACGCTTGTGTACCGGCTGGAAAAGATTCAGAAGCTGACAGGTCTGGATGTGCGAGTGTTTGAGGACGCTCTGACATTTAAAATCGCGATGATGGTATCAGAGCATATGAAATTTATGAATCAATAAAGTTTATAAACAGGGAAAACACAGAGACAGGTATTACAGCTTGTCTCTGTTATTTTAATGTGCTAAAATGAGAAAAGTACAAAATGAAGGAGGTACTTGCCTGTATGATAAAGTTATTTAAAAATGGAGTCTACTTACTGAATGGTAAAGATATCATAGAAGACGGACCGGAAGCTGCCGAGGCGCTGAAAGCAAAGACGGGACGTGTGGTTACAAAAGAAGAGGCGGCGGCGCAGACGATCGCCTATGAAATTCTGAAAGCCCACAATGTTTCAGGAAATATGAAAAATCTGAATATCAAGTTTGACAAACTGACGTCACATGACATTACGTTTGTCGGAATCATCCAGACAGCAAGAGCGTCCGGACTTGAGCGGTTCCCGATTCCGTACGTGCTTACCAACTGCCACAACAGCCTCTGTGCTGTAGGCGGCACGATCAATGAGGATGACCATATGTTTGGACTGACCTGTGCAAAAAAATACGGCGGCGTCTATGTACCGCCTCATCAGGCTGTCATCCACCAGTATGCGAGAGAAATGCTTGCCGGAGGCGGTCAGATGATCCTGGGATCTGACAGTCATACCCGATACGGCGCTCTTGGAACAATGGCAGTAGGGGAAGGCGGACCGGAGCTTGTAAAGCAGCTTCTCAGCAAGACATATGATATCCGGATGCCGGAAGTGATTGCAGTTTATCTGGACGGAGAGCCGGTTAAAGGAGTCGGCCCGCAGGATGTTGCTCTGGCGATTATCAAAGCGGTGTTCCAGAACGGTTATGTGAATAATAAAGTGATGGAGTTTGTGGGACCTGGCGTTGAAAAGCTGAGTGCGGATTTCCGTATCGGCATTGATGTTATGACGACAGAGACGACCTGCCTCTCTTCGATCTGGAAGACGGATGACACCATCCGGGAGTTCTATGAGATCCACGGAAGAAGTGGAGACTATAAAGAGCTGAATCCTGGAGAAGCCGCTTACTATGACGGAATGGTCTATGTAGACCTTGGAAGCATCCGCCCGATGATCGCAATGCCGTTTCATCCGAGCAACGCCTACACGATCGAAGAAGTTAATGCAAACTTAAAGGATATTCTTCATGATGTGGAAGAAAAAGCAAAGGTAAGCCTTGACAATGCGGTGGAATATTCACTGCAGGATAAAATACGAAACGGAAAACTCTACGTGGAGCAGGGAATCATTGCAGGATGTGCCGGAGGCGGATTTGAGAATATCTGTGCCGCGGCGGACATTATCCGCGGGAAGAACATCGGCTCCGATGCCTTTACATTCAGTGTGTATCCGGCAAGTACTCCGATTTATATGGAACTGGTGAAAAACGGTGCTGTCGCAGATCTCCTTGCGGCAGGAACGGTTGTTAAGACAGCATTCTGCGGACCTTGCTTTGGCGCGGGGGATACTCCGGCAAATAATGCGTTCAGTATCCGTCATACGACAAGAAACTTCCCGAACAGAGAAGGATCCAAGCTTCAGAACGGTCAGATTTCCTCTGTGGCGCTGATGGATGCAAGATCCATTGCAGCAACAGCCGCCAATAAAGGATATCTGACACCGGCGACCGATCTCGATGTGGAATATAAAAATCCGACCTATCATTTTGATGCCTCCATTTATGCGAATCGTGTCTTTGACAGCCACGGAAAAGCAGATCCGGACGCAGCGATCCAGTTTGGTCCAAACATCAAGGACTGGCCGCAGATGCCGGCGCTTCCGGAAAACTTATTGTTAAAGGTTGTTTCAGAGATCCATGATCCGGTAACGACGACAGATGAGCTGATTCCGTCAGGAGAGACTTCCTCTTACCGGTCCAATCCGCTTGGACTTGCGGAGTTTGCGCTTTCCAGAAAGGATCCGGCATATGTCGGGCGTGCAAAAGAGGTGCAGAAGGCCCAGAAAGCAATCGAGGCACACACTTGTCCGCTGGAAGTACTGGAAGAACTCAAACCTGTGATGGCGAAAGTGAGAGAACAGTTCCAGAATGTGGGAGAAGGAAACCTTGGTATCGGAAGCACGATCTTTGCAGTGAAGCCGGGAGACGGATCTGCAAGAGAACAGGCGGCATCATGCCAGAAGGTGCTTGGAGGATGGGCGAACATCGCAAGCGAATATGCGACGAAGCGTTACCGCTCCAACCTGATCAACTGGGGAATGCTTCCATTTATTACAAAGGAAGACCACAAAGCCCTTCCGTTTAAAAACGGCGACTATATCTTTGTTCCGGAAATCCGCAAAGTGATTGAAGGCAAAGCAGAAGAAGTGAAAGCCTATGTTGTGGACGGCGGCCTGAAAGAAATCACGCTTCATCTTGGCGCGCTGACAGATACAGAACGTGAAATCATTATGAAAGGATGTCTCATCAATTATTATAGAGGCTGGTAAGCAGCAGAAAACCCCGTCCGGGAGCCGGACGGGGTTCATTTTTACTTTATTCTTCTCCGTTGAAGCAGTACGTACAGAGCTTACAGGAGTCGATTCCGATGGATTCGATCAGGTCATCCAGACGGTGGTAACGAAGAGAGGTGAAATTCTGCTGACGGCAGATTTCATCCAGCATCTTCTGGTACCGGTCACTGTTCGGGTCTGCGTATTCAGCCAGGATTTCCGGGGAAGCATCTCCTTCCCAGTCGCGGATAATCCGGCGTGTAATCAGATCCAGTTCGGATTTGGATCTTGAGAAGTTCAGATACTTACATCCATATAACAACGGAGGACATGCAGGGCGTACATGCACTTCCTTGGCACCGCTCTGATAAAGGAATTCGGTAGTCTCACGCAGCTGTGTTCCACGGACAATGGAATCATCGATCAGAAGCAGCTTTCTGTCTTCGATTAAAGCCTGCACCGGAATCAATTTCATGCGGGCGATCAGATTTCTCTGACTCTGAGTGGTCGGCATGAAAGAACGCGGCCAGGTAGGTGTATATTTAATGAACGGGCGGGCATATGGGATACCGGATTCATTTGCGTAACCGATGGCATGTGCCACTCCGGAATCCGGGACGCCTGCAACGATGTCAGGAGTAACGGTTCCGGCATCTCTTTTTGCAAGAAGGCTTCCGCATTTGTAGCGCATCTCCTCTACATTGACTCCCTCATAGGAAGAAGTAGGGTATCCATAATAAACCCAGAGGAAGGAACAGATCTTCATTTTTTCAAAAGGCTGTCCGACTGTTTCCACGCTTTCAGGTGTTACATAGACGATCTCACCAGGTCCCAGTTCCTTATAATCGGTATATCCGAGATTGATATATGCGAAACTCTCAAAAGAAACACAGTATGCATCATCTTTCTTTCCAACGACAACCGGAGTGCGTCCGTAACGGTCACGTGCCGCATAGATACCTTCCGGAGTCATGACAAGCAGAGTCATGGAACCGTCCACGATCGACTGTACATAACGGATTCCTTCTACAATCGAATCCTTTTTGCAGATCAGGGAAGCAACCAGTTCTGTGGCATTAATCTGCCCGGTGCTCATCTCCTGAAAATGAGAATGTCCATCATTATAAATCATGTTCAAAAGTGAATCAAGATTATTGATCTTGCCGACTGTAGTGATAGCAAAGCTGCCAAGATGTGACTGGATCAGCAGAGGCTGCGGTTCGAAGTCGGAAATACAGCCAATACCCAGATTTCCCTTCAGCTCCTCCAGATCTTTGTCAAATTTGGTACGAAACGGGGAATTTTCAATATTATGGATTGCGCGGCTGAATCCATTCTCTCCGTGAGTTGCCATACCGCCTCTTCGTGTTCCGAGGTGAGAATGATAATCTACCCCGTAAAATAAATCAAGTACACATTCATTTTTTGAAGCTACGCCAAAAAATCCGCCCATAGTGTGTATTTCTCCTTTCCCATTCTAAAACAATCTTACATTGACAATACTAATTTAGTTTAGCACGGATGGACCGGTAAATGAAGAGGAAATTAAAAATAGATAAATGAATGAAAAATATAAATAAATCAGACAATAAGAACAATTAGAATTAAAGAATGAAATAAAATAAAAAATATAAAAGAAAAGTGTTGACAAAATGGAGGCGGGATGCTATAGTGTAATCAATCCAAAAGAAAAGAAACCTGACGAGAAAGGGATTCTTGAAAACTGGAAGTTGTTTCACTTTCAGAATTGGAAATTTAGAAAAGGAGGGCTTTTACCATTGGACAATACGGAATTCAAAACTCAATATGTTAGTGGTGTTACAGATGAAGGTTCCCATGATGAAAGCCTTTATCAATAAATCAATCCAGTAAATAGTTGAGTATACAAAGTATATCGGAGTTGTTAGAAACTGGAATTTGTGATTGAAAGATCTGTAAGACATATTGAGGATGATACCACATCAGTCAATAGTTCAAAGAGTTAGAAGATGTGTAAAGAAACATCGCATAACCATCAGAAATTTTATTAACCATTTATTTTATATTTAATATGAGTTGATGAATGAAGACGTAGTATGCGGATAGTAACAGGGGAGGAAGCCAAGGAGCAGAACCCATAAGAAGATTGAAATAAGAAAGAGAGTTTCTCTAAGTTATATGAATCTGATATATTGGCAGAAGATCCGAAAAGTCAACAAAATTAAATACATTATAAAAGGAAGTAAAAGATCTGAGATCAAAGATTACATTAGCGGAAAATTAATCAGAGACTTTGAGTTATATATCGAATATAAAATAAAAAAGGCTTTTGGGAACCGGTAGATCAAAAGAAAGATTCCTCCGGTAAGAGAATATAGAATATGAAAAAATTGAATAGTTAGAGTAGCCATTATAAGAAAAAACGTTATAATGGCTACTTTTTTTGCGTAATAGTTTTGTAATAATTAAGAAAAAAACACTCCCATTTTTTTGACATTGACAGGTTGGTATGATACACTAAGAAAATGAAAAGATATATCATTCTTGCGTATAGAAGGCTGGTAAGGAATCGCTGCAAAAGCAAGTAATTAATGAGGTGAATGACATTGGATAAATACGAGTATCGTGAAAAAACGGAACAAATGATGAAGTACGTCCAGACAAGATCCTACGACAAGGCAAAGGAGATCGCAGATACGATCGACTGGAAGCGAGTAAAAAATGCGTCAATGCTTTGTACTGTAAGTGAAATTTACGAATATACCGGGGAGTATCAAAAGAGCAGAGAGATCCTTTTTATTGCATATGACAGAAGTCCGGGGAGCAGGAAGATTGTATACCGCCTGGGGACTCTGGCGCTTCGGCTGGGGGAGACGGAGGAAGCGCTGGACTGCTATGACGAATTTGTGAGTATGGCTCCGAAGGATCCGAACCAGTACATATTAAAGTATAAGATTTTAAAGGCGCAGAACGCCCCGATTAAGGAACAGATTCATGTGCTGGAAGAATTTAAAAAAGCGGAATATATTGAAAAATGGGCATATGAGCTTGCAGAGCTTTACGATCAGGCGGGAATGACAACCGAGTGCCTCGAAGAGTGTGACGATCTGATTCTGTGGTTCAGTGACGGAGCTTTTGTACAAAAGGCGATGGAGCTGAAAATGAAATATAAACCTCTGACGCCGCAGCAACAAAAGAAATATCGAAAAGCGGGGAATGAGGAAGAATCCGGAAACCTGACTGCCGCTGTGGAAGAAGCACAGACAAGGAAGCCGGAAAAAGAAGAGAAGGTAAAGGTTGAGGAGATTCCGGCGGAAAATCAGAAAGAGGTTCAGGGAGAACCGGAAAAGACAGTAGATTTTGAGCAGGTGATTTCGATGCTTCAGGACCAGGGGAAAAGAGAAACACTGATTCTGAAAGCAGATTCTTCAAAAGCGCTGACAGGAGCCTTTCTGCTTGGAATGGCTGTCGGAGGAAATAAGACGATAACAGAAGTGAAGCAGATGTTCGAAAAAGGAGAGGGAGACGTGTACGAAACAGGCCAGATGAAAATAGAAGAGATCCTTCGTCAATGGGAAGAAAGACAAAGGAAAAATGCAGCCGTGATTGAAGAAAAACGGCGCGAAGCAGAGGCAAAAGCAGAGGAAGAAAAAGCAAAGCAGGAAACAGTTTCCAAGGACACAGCGACGATACTTTCAGAAGATATTCAAAGACTTCTCAGCGAGATGGAAGCGGAAGAAAAAGAAAGAGAAGAGGCTGTCGGCGGCACGACAGAGTCTCTTGCAAGACTTTCCGAGTCGATGAAAGATCAGACAGAAGAAGAGACAGAAACTGAAACAGAACCGGATGAATCTGTCGAAGAAGAAAGTCCTGAGGACGAGTACGCCGAAGAAGAGTACACCGAAGAGGAGTATGACGAGGACGAGTATGCTGAAGAGGAGTACGATGAGGACGAGTACGCCGAAGAGGAGTATGACGAGGACGAGTACGCCGAAGAGGAGTATGACGAGGACGAGTATGCTGAAGAGGAGTACGACGAGGACGAGTACGCCGAAGAGGAGTATGACGAGGACGAGTACGCCGAAGAAGAGTACGACGAGGACGAATACGCCGAAGAAGAGTATGACGAGGACGAGTACGCTGAAGAGGAGTACGACGAGGACGAGTACGCTGAAGAGGAGTCCATGGAAGAGGAGTATGAGGACGAAGAATCCGATTTTGAAGAGGATGATTCTGACTATGAAGAAGAGGTAGAAGAGTCAGATCAGGAAGAAGAGGAAGCGGCGGAACAGGAGCCGGAAAAAGAAGAGGTTCTGGAAATCGAGGAACCGGATGAAGACGAAGACTCCAGATCTTCCGGTGGATCTTCCTTTGATACAGGATTTATTGTTCAGGGAAGATATGACTTGAGCGCAACAAGTGAAATCGGTCTGAAGCTTGGTTTGACAGAGGAGCAGAAAAAACTGTTCTCCTATTTTGTGCCGATCCGTGGAATGAGTGAGCAGCTTGTCGATGTTCTCGAGCAGGACAGAAACTGCAGAAAGCGGTATGGAACTTCCAGAACAGGAAATATTCTTGTAATCGGACACAAAGGATCCGGTAAGACTGTACTTGCGGTTGATATTGTAAAAGCGATTCAGAAGCAGCGCAGGATGAAGCAGGGCAAGGTTGCGATTATCACCGGAGACGCACTGAATAAGAAGAACCTGATCAGTATTATCCAGAAGCTCAGCGGTGGTGCGCTGATTATTGAAAAAGCAAGTAAAATGAATGATAAAACCATTGATGAATTGACAGGATTAATGGAAGAGCAGACCGGAGAGATGCTGTTTATTCTGGAAGATGAGAGACGTCCGATGGAGAAAATGCTTTCTGAGTATCCGGACTTCCGCAGAAAATTTACTTCCCGTGTGGAACTTCCGATCTTTATCAATGATGAGCTTGTTACGTTCGGCCAGACATATGCAAAAGAAAACGGATACCGGATTGATGAAATGGGAATTCTTGCTCTTTACAGCCGTATCGATGTACTTCAGAAAGAAGACCACTTTGTGACAGTAGCTGAAGTGAAGGAGATCATGGATGACGCGATTGCCCATTCCCAGAAAGCGAATGTAAAACATCTGATGAAGAGGGTATTCGGAAAGAGCACAGATGAAACTGACAGAATTATTCTGAAAGAGGATGATTTCAAACATTAAAGATAATCGACAATAATTGTATAAAATGACGAAAAGAGTTTTGATAAAGTGAAAAACTTTGTTAAAACTCTTTCTTTTTATCCATCCCTAAAGTATAATAAGCTTAGATTTTTTGTGAGAAGGTGGATAGTATGGCGAGAACAAAAAAGAAAAAACCATATGAGATAGGAGAACTGGATCAGTACTTATTTGGACAAGGAACTCATTATGATTTATATAAAAAAATGGGATCCCATCTTGTTACGGATGGACGCAGAAAAGGTGCGTATTTTGCAGTCTGGGCGCCGAATGCGAAGGCAGTTTCGGTTGTAGGTGACTTTAACAACTGGGACAAGGATAAAAATCCGATGGTAAGAGAAGAGCCGCTTGGGATCTATACCTGCTTTATTCAGGGGATCGAAGAGGATATGATCTATAAGTACTGTATTGAGACGAAGACCGGAGACTTCCTCTACAAGGCTGATCCGTTCGCGAATTATGCGGAAGTAAGGCCTGGAACCGCTTCGAAAGTGCATGACATATCGAATCTGAAATGGAGCGACAGTGCGTGGATGGAAAAGAGGACTACCTGGAACATGGATGAGAGTCCGATGTCTATCTATGAAGCGCACATAGGTTCCTGGAAACAGCATCCGGGAGAAGAAGAGGAGCGCTTTTACAACTACCGTGAGTTTGCAGTAGAAGCTGCGAAATATATGAAAGAGATGGGATATACCCACATTGAATTGATGGGAATCGCAGAGCACCCGTATGACGGCTCCTGGGGATACCAGGTAACAGGATATTTTGCGCCGACTTCCAGATATGGAACCCCGGAAGATTTTGCGTATATGATCAACTACTTCCACAAAAATAAAATCGGGGTTATTCTGGACTGGGTACCGGCTCATTTTCCAAGAGATGCGCACGGACTTGCGGATTTTGACGGTACAGCGGTTTATGAATATGCGGATCCGAGAAAAGGTGAGCACCCTGACTGGGGTACGAAGATTTTTGACTACGGCAAGTCTGAGGTAAAAAATTTCCTGATCAGCAATGCGTTGTTCTGGATGGAGCATTTCCATGTGGACGGGCTTCGTGTCGACGCAGTTGCATCGATGCTGTACCTGGATTATGGAAAGCAGGACGGTCAGTGGGTTGCCAACAAATATGGAGGTAATCAGAATCTGGAGGCGATCGAGTTTTTCAAGCATTTAAATTCGGTTGTTCTTGGACGAAATCCGGGAGCGGTTATGATTGCGGAAGAGTCTACCGCATGGCCTAAAGTGACAGGAAAACCGGAAGACGATGGACTGGGATTCAGCCTGAAATGGAACATGGGCTGGATGCACGATTTTCTGGAATATATGAAGCTGGATCCTTATTTCCGGAAAGAGCACCACAATCAGATGACATTTGCGATGACCTATGCTTACAGTGAGAAATATGTTCTTGTACTTTCACATGATGAGGTCGTCCATTTGAAGTGTTCGATGCTCAATAAGATGCCGGGACTCGGATTTGATAAATATGCGAATCTGAAAGTCGGATACGCATTTATGATGGGGCATCCGGGGAAGAAGCTTCTGTTTATGGGACAGGATTTCGCGCAGCTTAGAGAGTGGAGTGAGGAAAGAGAGCTTGACTGGTATCTGCTGGAAGAGCCGGAGCATCAGTATCTGCAGGCGTTTACAAGAGATCTTCTGAAGCTTTACAAAAAGAATAAAGCCATGTATGAGCAGGACACTGTCGGATATGGTTTTGAGTGGGTAAATGCGAACGACGGATACAGAAGTATTTTCAGCTTTATCCGTCATTCCAGAAATAATAAAAAGAATCTGCTTTTTGTCTGCAACTTCACGCCGATGGAATGGGCGGACTACCGCGTAGGTGTGCCGCGCAGAAAGCAGTACAAGCTGATATTAAACAGTGATGAAAAACAGTATGGAGGAAAGGGCGAGGAACGGCCGCTTGTTTATAAGGCTGTGAAGCAGGAGTGCGATGGAAGACCGTATTCCTTTGCATATAAACTTCCACCATACGGTGTGGCAGTATTTGAGTTCTGATTACTGCAGTTGACAGGAAAAATGATCAGGCCCGTCTGGAAGGTGCATGAAGGCTTTGCAGGCGAGCCTGATTTTGTGTGGTTTAAAAATGGAGGGTCGATATGGAAAATTACCAGATTACACAGTGGTGCCACCGGTTTATCGAAGAACAGGTTAAGGATGGGGACTACTGTATTGATGCCACCTGTGGAAATGGACATGATACGTTGCTTTTATGCAGGCTGGCAGGCAGTGATGGACTGACAGCGGGATTTGACATCCAGGAACAGGCGGTAGAGAAGACAAAAGAACGGCTGAGGGAGGCCGGCGTGGAAGAAAAGGTCAGAATTTTCTGCTGCGGACATGAAAAGATGAGAGAACAGCTGGCAGAGGACCCGGACTGCCGAAAAATGCTGGAGAAGACGCAGGACGGTTATGGAAGTGTCTCCTGTGTTGTGTTTAACTTTGGCTATCTTCCGGGAGGGGCACATGATCTTGCCACAAAAGCGCAGACAAGTCTGGAGGCAGTTGAACAGAGTCTGGAGCTTCTGAAAAAGGGAGGAATTATCAGTCTTTGTATCTACAGCGGGAAAGACAGTGGATTTGAGGAGAAGGAAGCTTTGATGGAATATCTGAAAGGTCTTGACAGAAAAAAATATCTGGTTATAATGAGCTCATATTACAATCGTCCGAATCATCCACCGGTTCCGGGACTGATTATCCGGCTTTGATGTAGCAGAATGTGGATGATATCATATACTAACTGACAGGAGGGATGAAGATATGCAGCTTGCAGCAGGACTGTTGTTACCGTTTATAGGGACCACGCTTGGTTCGGCGTGTGTTTTTTTTATGAAAGGCCATATGAAACCGCTTATTCAGAAGATACTTCTTGGATTTGCGTCCGGAGTGATGGTGGCGGCATCGGTATGGTCACTGTTGATTCCATCGATGGAAATGTCGGAAAACATGGGAAAATACGCGTTTATTCCGGCGGCAGCCGGATTTCTGCTTGGAATTTTCTTTCTGCTTATGATGGATCAGGCGGTACCGCACCTTCACATGGGAGCGGAGAAGTCAGAGGGACCGAAATGTTCTTTAAAAAAAACAACCATGCTTGTCCTTGCCGTCACACTTCATAATATTCCGGAAGGAATGGCGGTCGGCGTGGTTTTCGCGGGGATGCTCTCGCGGAACACAGAAATTACAATGGCAGGTGCGTTTGCGCTGTCGATCGGCATTGCGATCCAGAACTTCCCGGAGGGAGCAATTATTTCCATGCCGTTAAAAAGTGAAGGAACGGGAAAGGGAAAGGCATTTTTGTACGGGATGCTTTCCGGGGCAGTGGAACCGGTGGCGGCCGGAATTACCATTCTGCTTGCGGGATTTATTACACCAGTGCTTCCGTATCTGCTGTCTTTTGCGGCCGGAGCAATGCTTTATGTTGTGGTGGAAGAATTGATCCCGGAGGCAAGCGAAGGGGAACACAGTAATATCGGAACGATCGGATTTGCAGCCGGCTTTGTGCTGATGATGATCCTGGACGTTGCGCTGGGATAATGAAAGTCCAGATGAGATCAGGAGAGAGGAGAGAATAGGATGAGACTTCGGAATATACCGGGGGCAAGAGACGTGATTGCCGGACATGAAGCGGTGATAAAGAATGAGAAGGAACAGAAAGGACACTGGGAAGAGGTCTTTGGAAATGACCATCCGGTACGTGTGGAGATCGGTATGGGGAAGGGCAGGTTCCTGATGACGATGGCGCTGGAACATCCGGAAATAAATTATATTGGAATCGAGCGATACTCCAGTGTGCTTCTGCGGGCGCTGGAGCGGATGGATGCCATGGAGGAACCGCCTTCTAACATCCGGTTTGTATGTATGGATGCGGCTGAAATAGAAGAAGTATTTGAACCGGGGGAAGTGGACCGGATCTATCTGAATTTTTCGGATCCGTGGCCAAAGGCACGTCATGCAAGGAGAAGACTGACGTCAGCCGCGTACTGGGAGAGATATGATCATATTCTGAAGCAGGACGGGGTTGTGGAGTTTAAAACGGACAATAAAGAACTGTTTGAATTTTCTCTTGAGCAGGTTCAGGAGGCCGGCTGGGAACTGAAGGCACATACTTTCGACCTGCACCATAACGAAGACCTGAACCGGGGGAATATTATGACGGAATATGAGGCAAAGTTTTCCGCCAAAGGAAATCCGATCTGCAAGCTGATTGCAGAAAGAAAAAGATAGGGGGGAACGCGTAACAGAATCCTTCATCCGGCATATGATGATAGAAAAAGCAGGTAGGTGGAAAATGGGAAAAAGATGCGGAAGAAAGGTCTGCCATACGTGCGGAAGATTCTGCTACGATAATATCTGGCTGAATAAAAAGATCCGGATTCTTCAAAAATCCTGTGCAGAACTATACAGGGTATTTAATCCTGGCTGCAGGTCAGGGCGGTGT
Organism: Drancourtella sp. An57; assembly: GCF_002161525.1. NCBI lineage: Bacteria > Bacillati > Bacillota > Clostridia > Eubacteriales > Oscillospiraceae > Drancourtella > Drancourtella sp. An57. Next base: position 191,830 of record NZ_NFHY01000001.1, on the reverse strand, counting down.
GACAAATGCAGGAGTTGACAGAGCAGAATTTCCGGAAGGAAGTACTGGAGGAGAAAAAGCCTGTACTGGTAGAGTTTTATGCAGTCTGGTGCGGGAAGTGTTCGATGATGGAAGACATATTCGGAATGGTTGCGGAAGAATTTGACGGGAAAATCAAGGCGGGGAGAGTGGAAACGGAGAGCAATCCGCTTCTTGCCGCAAGATACCGTATCCGGGCAATTCCGGCATTTCTTTTGTTTTCGGACGGGGAAGAAGTTCTGCGGATGACAGGGATGATGGAGCCGGAGGAGATGGCCGGAAGATTGAACGCTGCTGAAAATATGCTGAACAGCCGGAAGAGAAAGAGATAACCGTATCACCCGGGCGCCCTGAATTTCAGGCGTTTCACAAAAAATAAAAAAATTTTTAAATTTTGCTTGCATTTTCCTGAATAATGTAATATAATTTTTCTTGCGTTAAACAAATGGAAAATGCAAAATGTGCCATTAGCTCAGTTGGTAGAGCACCTGACTCTTAATCAGGGTGTCCAGGGTTCGAGCCCCTGATGGCGCACTTTAAATCACTGTTTTTGGAGAGGGAGATCTCTGGGGGCGGTGATTTTTTTTGTGCCCAAAGGGCGAAAGTTTGATTTGGAATAGATAGATTAGTGATGGAAAGGGAGCACGTATGAGGCAGGATGTACAAAAGATAATTCTTCAGATCAGAAGAAGGTGGAAAAAGAGAAAAACAAAAGTAATCAGCATTTTGCTTGCGATCATCTGGCTGGCTGTCATGGTTGTGCTTTTGACAAACTGGAGAATGTTTGGCAGGACGGCAAATGGAGACTCGACAAAAGGAATCGTGCAGTGGGTACTTCTCTGGCTGTTTGGTGTTGCCGGAGCAATTCTATGGCAGTTTTACTGCCTCTTTCTCAGAAAAAAGAGGAAAATCAAAAGGCTTGGTGTTGGAAGCATCGTAACATTGGCAATTGCAATGGGGACAGGTATGTTCTGGATCATGGAGTGGATTTATAATCCGCAGATGTTTACGATTCCTTATCAGTTTGTGGCTCTTAGTATCTGTGTCTCGGCTGTTGTTTTTCTGATATATTTTCTGCTGTGCAATTCGCTGCGCCTTGCAGTGCTTCTGTGCAGCGCCATGTATTTCATATGGACAATTGCCAGCTATTTTGTTTATGAATTCCGGGGACTTCCTCTGCAGATTGTGGATCTTCTGGATATCGGGACGGCGACGACAGTAGCAGGCGACTATGAATATTCCATGACACTGCACATGCTGATTGTGGGCGTGATTATAATCAGTATCGTAACTTCCTTATATACAGGAAATAAATATAAACTTGTAAAGGGAAAAAAAGCAAAGATTCTGATCCGGGCAGCGGGCATTATCCTGCTTGTCGGAGGAATCCGGTATATTGGATGGTCAGATCAGCCGGACAGTTGGAATGTGGTTCTGAATGGAAACCGGCCGGGAGACAGCTTTTATAATTATGGAATGCAGATGTGCGTAATCCGTGGAGCCAGAGATTCGATTGTAAAGGAGCCGGAGGGGTATTCGGTTGAAGAACTGCAGCAGGTATCGGACGGGATTGAATCCGGAAATACGGGAAGTGCGGAGAAACCCAATATCATTGCAATTATGGATGAAACTTTTGCTGATCTGACCTGGATCAGAGACTTCCCGGTGTCAGATGAAATTATGCCGTTCTATAACAGTCTGACAGAAAATACGATTAAAGGAAAACTGCTGGTTCCTGTTCTGGGAGGAGGAACAGGAAAAACGGAGTTTGAATTTCTGACAGGAACATCGATGAGGATGTTTAACTCGACGCCGTATGTAGTACTTGGGGAAAAACTGGATGCCGCCATGGTAGAGCCGCTCGAAAGCCAGGGTTATAAAACAACTGCGATACATCCGTTCATTCCGACAAATTATAATCGGGAAGTTGCGTATGAAGCGATGGGATTTGACCGGTTTCTGAGTTTGGATGATTTTCAGGGGGAGAGAATGGTACGTGATTTTATCTCGGACGAGGCATGTTTTGACCGGATTGAGGAAATCATAAAGGAGGAAGAAGATCCGGTATTTACATTCTGTGTCACCGTGCAGAACCATTCTCCGTATACAAAAGAATATGAAAATTCAATTGAACTGCTGGAGTATACCGATTCACAGGTGGAACAGTATATGTCACTGATTCATGAATCCGACCGGGCACTGCAGAAACTGATCGAAGATCTGGAAAAGTCCGATGAGCCGACGGTAGTTGTGTTTTTTGGAGATCATCTTCCGACATTGTCCGAAGATTTTTACGAGTATGTATTTGGAAAGACAGATGAGGAAATGACGTTTGAAGAAAACCAGAATTATTATCTGACCCCGTTTTTGATCTGGGCAAATTATGATATTGAGGAGCAGCAGGATGTTGTCACAAGCAGTAATTATCTCGGAGCTATGACACTGGAGACGGCTGGGGTAGAGCTTACAAAATATCAGCAGTATCTTCTTGACTTAAGAGAAAAGGTGCCGGCTTTCAGCGGAACAGCCTACTATGGACATGACGGCAGATTTCACGAGTACGGATCCGGAGGCCGGGAGGAGGAGTATCTGCCGCTTGATGACTGTATTAATTACAACAAGATTTTTGGAGAAGAGAGCCGGCTGGACGAGTTCTTTTTCCTGAAAAACGATGAATAAGGTACAGGTTTTGTATTTTTTCCTATACAATCGCTAGGATTTGCCGAAAAGCAGGAATTGTTCCTGAAATAGTACATGAAACGCATTGACACAGATTTCACGAATCAGCTATAATAGCCCCATGAAACAGAAACAGTTGTTTCGAAACAGTATAGGGTTTATATTTGAAGGAGGATTATCAACATGAGAAAAGAATGGGAATCTTTTCGCGGAGGCATCTGGGAAAAAGAAATCAATGTAAGAGATTTCATCCAGAAAAACTACACACCGTATTTAGGTGATGACAGCTTTCTTGCAGGACCGACAGAGGATACAAAGGCACTGTGGGAGCAGGTTATGGATCTGTCCGCGCAGGAGCGCGAAAAAGGCGGAGTCCTTGATATGGACACGAAAATTATTTCTACCATTACGTCCCATGGACCGGGATATCTTGACAAAAGCAAGGAAAAGATCGTAGGCTTCCAGACAGACAAGCCGTTCAAGCGTTCCCTGCAGCCATATGGCGGTATCCGCATGGCAATCAAGGCATGCGAAGAAAATGGATACCATGTGGACCCGGCAATCGTTGAATTCTTCACTAAACATAGAAAGACACACAATGACGGAGTATTTGATGCTTATACACCGGAGATGAGAGCGTGCCGTTCCAGCCACATCATCACAGGACTTCCGGATGCATACGGACGCGGACGTATCATCGGCGACTACAGAAGAGTTGCTCTTTACGGTGTGGACAGACTGATCGAGGACAAGCAGCATCAGAAAGATACGACAAGAACAATCATGTACTCTGATGTTACAAGAGAAAGAGAAGAACTCTCCGAACAGATTAAAGCATTAAAAGAATTAAAAGAACTGGGACAGATCTACGGATTTGACATTTCCAGACCGGCTGAAAATGTACAGGAAGCGATCCAGTGGCTGTATTTCGGATACCTTGCTGCAATCAAGGAGCAGAACGGTGCGGCAATGTCCCTTGGACGTACTTCCACATTCCTCGATATCTATGCTGAGCGTGACCTTGCAAACGGCACATTCACAGAGGAGCAGATTCAGGAATTCATCGACCACTTCATTATGAAGCTGCGTCTTGTAAAATTTGCGAGAACACCGGAATACAATGCACTGTTCTCCGGAGACCCGACATGGGTAACAGAGTCGATCGGAGGTATGGGAATCGACGGACGTCCGATGGTTACAAAGATGTCCTACCGTTACCTTCATACACTGCAGAACCTTGGAACAGCACCGGAACCGAACCTGACCGTGCTGTGGTCCACAAGACTTCCGGAAAACTTCAAGCGTTTCTGTGCGAAGACATCCATCGAGTCTTCTTCCATCCAGTATGAGAACGATGACCTGATGAGAGTGACACATGGTGATGACTACGCAATCGCATGCTGCGTATCCTCTATGCGCGTAGGTAAGGAAATGCAGTTCTTCGGAGCCCGCGCAAACCTTGCAAAATGTCTGCTTTACGCAATCAACGGTGGTGTGGACGAAATTTCCAAGAAACAGGTGGGACCGAAGTACCGTCCGATCACATCCGAATATCTGGATTACGATGAAGTAAAGAGCAAATTCAGTGACATGATGAAATGGCTTGCACAGGTATATGTCAATGCACTGAACATCATCCACTACATGCATGACAAATACTGCTACGAAAGAATTCAGATGGCTCTTCATGACAAGAAGGTAACACGCTGGTTCGCGACAGGTATTGCAGGACTTTCTGTTGTAGCTGACTCCCTGTCAGCGATTAAATACGCGAAAGTAAAAACAGTCCGTGACGAGAATGGTATTGTAGTAGATTACGAAATTGAAGGAGATTTCCCGAAATACGGAAATGATGATGACCGTGCAGATGAGATCGCATACGATATCGTGCATGAGTTTATGTCCTATGTAAAAGGAAATCACACATACCGTGGAGGTATCCCGACAACATCCATCCTTACGATCACATCCAACGTTGTATACGGAAAGAATACAGGATCTACACCGGATGGAAGAAAGGGCGGCGAGCCGTTCGCTCCGGGAGCAAACCCGATGCACCACAGAGACAGCCATGGTGCGGTAGCTTCCTTAAGCTCTGTAGCAAAACTGCCGTTTAAAGATGCTCAGGATGGTATTTCCAATACCTTCTCCATCATCCCGGGAGCACTCGGAAAAGATGACGCCATTCTTTTTGACGACATTGCTTTCGAGCTGGAGCCGGACTGCGCATGCTGCGAGCCAAATGCAACATTAGACGACGAAGAATAATATATAAAATAAGGAGGACAATCATATGAAAATCAGTGAAGCTCAGATTGACAATCTTGTAGGTTTATTAGATGGATACGCTGAAAAAGGCGGACATCATCTGAATGTAAATGTATTCACAAAAGATACACTTCTGGATGCACAGGCTCATCCGGAAAAGTATCCGCAGCTTACTGTACGTGTGTCCGGATACGCAGTAAACTTCAATAAGCTGACAAAAGAGCAGCAGGATGAGGTTATCTCCAGAACATTCCATGACGAAATGTAATCAGGGCTATATTCATTCGACAGAGAGTTTCGGGACCGTGGACGGTCCCGGAATTCGTTTTGTCATCTTTTTCCAGGGGTGTCCGATGCGATGCAAGTACTGTCATAATCCGGACACCTGGCAGCCGAACCAGGGAAATCTCATGACAGTGGAGGAACTTCTGGAAACATATCGTCATAATGAGAAGTTCTACAGAAAGGGCGGGATTACCGCGACGGGCGGTGAGCCGCTTTTACAGCTTGAGTTTCTGACAGAGCTTTTCAGGCAGGCGAAAGAGACCGGGATCCATACATGCCTGGATACATCCGGTATTGTATACAGAGAATCAAGAAAAGAAGAGTTTGAGAAGCTGTTTGCGGTTACGGATCTGGTTCTGCTGGATATTAAACACAGCCTTCCGGAAGGCCACAGGGAACTGACAGGACAGGATCAGGCTCCGGTGCTGGAGTTTGCCAGAGCACTGGAGACGGCGGGGGTACCGATGATTATACGCCACGTTGTAGTTCCTGGTATTACCGACGGGAAAGAAGAGCTGGAGACACTGGGACATCTGATCTCCGGTTTCCGAAATCTGAAAGGGCTGGAAGTGCTTCCATATCATACGATGGGGACGAAAAAGTACGAACAGCTCGGAATGAAATATCCGCTGGAAGGCGTGGAAGCCATGGATAAGACAAAAGCCCATGAAGCGAGAGAATTCCTGCTGAAAATCATAATGGAAGACAGAAAGAAAAGGACTGCAAAATAAGCCCTTTATATCAGAAAACGCCAGCTCCGGCAAGACCGGAACTGGCATTTTTTAATTAGGAACTATTTGAAATTCTGCATAGACATATTCGGTTGAAGAAGAAGCATTTTCCGTATCGATAGAATATGGTTTTTTAATTCTGTAGGATCCGCTTTCTGAGACATCATCTAGCGTACAGATAAATCTTTTTTCTTCACCTGCCGCGATAGTGTAGGCAATATCCTCATATACGATCGAAACCGGAATTTCCGTCCATTTATCATTAAGAAAGGTTTCGATCTCATAGGCTTCTCCGGTTGCGATGTCCTGTTCACTATTATTTATCATATTCACTTCTATTTGTGAACTTGAAGAAGGAATTACGTTTTCGTCCGAACAAAGTTCTAATAATACTGCCGGATTCGTTTCGCCATTATCGATGTGGGCTTTATTCGACGCACACCCATTGCATCCCAGCAAAATTACAGCCAATAAAATGAAAATCTTCATATATCCTCCTATATAAGCTCCTCGTTCTGTTCTGTCTCTGCTATCAGCGAAGAAATGATCTCTACCGCTTCCTCTTCTGTGTAGAAAAGGTCTTTATCCAGATGTTCACAGAAATCGCAGAATCCGTGGAGCAGTCCCGGTTCTGTGATGTCCAGGCAGATCAGCCGTTCCGGATTGGAAGACGGGAACATCAGGTAACCGTTCCGGTGGTTGACATACATGAACAGTTCGTTATCAAGGTCGCCGATGCTGCATTTAAGCATCCGGATCCCTCCGGCCGGACAGATCTGGAGGAACTGTCTGATCAGAGTAATACGGTCCGCAGGCTCAAACGGCCGGTATACTTCCGGCGGATATTCCGGGATCCGTCCGGTATCCAGAAAGCGCCGAAGCCCTTCTTCGGAGAAGATGAAAAGCATGCGGTGGCCGGTAAAGCGTTTCCTGAGATCATGTACATAATCTCTCAGCATGGAAATCAAATAGCTGCGGTTTGGAAGTTCTGGATAAATATATTTGTCATAAAAATAATCCGGAATACAGTAGGTCAGACACGGGAGCATCTGAAAACAGTAGTTCTGATCGACGTCTGCCTTGAGGTTATGAAAATAATCAAGCTGAGTCGACAGATCACTCATGGTAACACCAAAGGAAGAGGTCTGCTCCAGATACTGATCATAAATCTGATGAAAGAACTGCAGGCTCTTCTCTGTCTGGAACAGGATTCCGGAACGCATATCTCTGGAAAGAAGGAATGCGTGTCTGGATGTAAGCACAAGATAAGGGAAGAGAAGAAGCTCATTTGATGAATGAACCAGTTCCCCGTAGTAATAATAAACATTGTATTTACATGCACAGCAGTAGACCGGGAGAATCTTCTTCAGGCAGGTCAGATTATAGTTTTTCTTGTTAATTGTCAGCTGATCGCTGGAATTAAAACAGATAATATGGCTGATTGACAGGTTTTTGTTTTCATATCCCAGAGTCGGAAGAAGATTCATCAGAAAATCCGAGTCCGGCTGGATCAGAAGACGGATCTGGGGATCGTTTGTCCGGGATTCCAGAAAAAGAATATAAAACAGCTGATGGTTAATTTCATTCTGCCCGGTTATGGTAGATACACCCGGAGTATCCGGGAAACAGGATAAAGGCGCAGGGGTCGGGGTGGAATAAATTTCAGAGTATTTTTTAAAATTTTCAAATAATTCAAGAATGCTTTTCCTGCGGTAGTAGTTTTCCAGCCCGTCAACGGAAATTTTGTAGGATTCGATAAAATCATTCCGTTCGGAAGGGGTGAGCCGCAGATACTCGGCCATCAGAAGAACGGTGTCCATGTTTGCCACATGCCGTGTCCCCTTGATAATTTTATACATAAAGGAGCGCTCAATTCCGCAGAACTGCGCCATTTCATTTGATTTTATGGCTTTTGCAGCGATATGCTTCCCTAATAAATCCGAAAATATCGACATAGATTTTTCTCCTGATTTTAAAATAATGTTCTGTTATGGAACGTGTGTTAGAATTATTATAAAGAAAAGAGGATAAAAAAACCAGATGTAAATGGAAAAAAGATTGTCCAATTTTTTGTCCACTTGGAAAATCTATAGAAAGAACAGAATAAACATGCTACAATAAATTTGTCTAAAGGGAGAGAGGGAGTTAGTGATTAATAATAGTGTATACCGCAGAAATGTGGTATGATGAAAACGAATCTGGCAACAAGATTCGTTTTTTGTTGTCTGTAAATATGGAGGTAGCGATGGAAATAATTATCAGAAATGCAAAAAGAGAGGAAGCGGAAATTCTCGCTCAGATAGAAAGGGAATGTTTCCCGGAGGCGGAAGCGGCGACGGAGAAAGATATTGCGGAACGGATGGGCGCGTTCCTGGACTGCTTTTTCGTGGCAGAGGCAGACGGAAAGGTAGTTGGATTTATTAATGGAGCTGTGGCAAAAGAGCCGCATCTGCCGGATGAAATGTACCATGACACCGGTCTTCATGATCCGGATGGAGGCTATCAGACGGTGTTTGGCCTTGATGTGCTGCCGGAGTACCGGAGACAGGGAATTGCAGGCCGTCTTCTTGATAGGATGATTGAACATGCGCGAGAGTGCGGCAGAAAAGGTGTCGTGCTGACATGTAAAGATCATCTGGTACATTATTATGCGGGATTTGGATTTGAAGATCACGGAGTGGCAGATTCCAGCCACGGCGGAGCCAAATGGAATGATATGCAGCTGAAATTCTGATGATGGATCAGAAGCAGAAGCGATGGAAATTTCCGGACATTTAAAGAATCCGGGAAGTGTGCTATAATCAAGGTGCCTGATAAATGCAGGATTTTTGATGAAAGGGAATGGATATGGTTTACACATGGGCGGCTGACACCGCTTTGCTGATGGATGAAAAACAGTATGAGGCTTATTACCGGCAGATTCCGAAATGGAGACAGGAAAAGGCGGACCGGATCCGGATGAGGGAAGACCGGGCGCTAAGTGTCGGTGTCTGGGCATTGTATCAGAAAGCACTTCGGGAAAGCGGGCTTTCAGAAAAAATGGTCTTTAATCTGTCTCATTCCGGACACTACGTGTTGTGTTCGATTGCGGATACGGAAACGGCGAGGACCGGATGCGATCTGGAAAAGACAGGGATTCCAAGACTGAAAGTGGCCAGGAGGTTTTTCTGCCGCTCTGAATGGGATTATATTCAGAAAAAGGCGTCTGAAGATGAGAGGAAGGAAGCGTTTTATCGTTACTGGGTTTTGAAAGAAAGCTTTATGAAGGCGACGAGACTTGGAATGAAGCTTCCTCTGGATGCATTTGCAATCCGCCTGAGTGAAGGGGAAGATCCGGTGTTGACAAAAAAGCCGGATACGATAGAAGGACGGTTTTATTTCCGGGAATATCCGGAACCGGAGAGAGGATTTTTTGCTGCTGTGTGTTCGGAAGATCCGGACATGGCAGAAAATCTGAGGTGGATGACACTGTGACAGAAAGACAGAAAGGACTGCAGAATGAAAGATCAGACAAAAGAGAAGATAAGAAAACTGGAACTTCTGATACGTTACCGGATCAGGAAGATGCACCATCCGGGAAAAGTATTTTTTGTTTCCTGCGCAACGGTTCTTGTGGCCGGATTTTTGGGCGGGGTGGCGCTCGGACGCTATGTAGAAAGCCGGCAGGCTGCGGAGACAGTACAGAAAAAAGATAACCAGTATGAATCCCTTGAGAAGGAATATAATTCTGTAAAGGAGCAGGCCGAGGCTCAGAATGAAGAGACAAGGCCGTGGTACCTGATGCTTGTAAATCAGTCTCATCCGATGGAAGACGGATACGTTCCTGAACTTGCCAATATTGATGATTCCCACCAGGTTGACGCAAGAGTACTGGAGCCTTTGCAGAACATGTTGAAGGCCGCCAGTGATGAAGGGTACAGCCTTTATGTCTGCTCGGCGTACCGCTCTGTAGACAGGCAGAAAGAGCTGTTTAACGAATCAATGATTGATTATGTGAATCAGGGAATGACCTACTACGAGGCAGCTATTGAGACGGCGAAGTCGATTGCGTGGCCGGGAGAGAGTGAACATGCGACAGGTCTTGCAATGGATATTGTATCTTCGGATTATGCAGGACTGGACGAAAAGCAGGGAGAGACCGATGACCAGAAGTGGCTGATGGAGCACTGCTACGAATACGGGTTTATCCTGAGATATCCGAAAGACAAGTCGGAAGACACCGGGATCATTTATGAGCCGTGGCATTACCGCTATGTCGGAGTGGAGGCGGCACTGGCGATCCGGGATCAGGGCGTGACGCTGGAAGAATATCTGAATGAAGAATATTAAAAGATGACAGTTCTCTTGGACAGGAGGAATGCCGGATGGAATGGAGCAGACTGTTGTCCCCGAAGCGGCAGCGGACAGGGAGAAAACATAAGGAGAAAAACAGAACAGATTTAAGAAGCAGTTTTGAGAAGGATTATCACAGAATTATCGGGAGCGCCTCATTTCGGCGGCTCCAGGATAAAACACAGGTATTCCCGCTTGACCGGAGTGACTTTGTGAGAACAAGACTGACCCATTCTCTGGAAGTCTCATCTTTTGGGAAATCACTTGGACAGAATATCGGGGAGTATATCCTCGCTTACGGGAAAGATCCGGAATTTACTCCTCAGATGAAAGAGGACATCTGTAATATACTTTTATGTGCCGGACTGATCCACGATATCGGGAATCCGCCGTTCGGCCATTTTGGGGAAACGACAATCCGGGAATGGTTTGAGGAGCATCTCTCAGGGATTACATACGGAGGGAAGCCTCTGACGCAAGTTCTGACTCCAAGAATGCTGGCTGATTTTTACTACTTCGAAGGAAATGCCCAGGCGTTCCGTCTTGTGACGAAGCTTCATTATCTTGTGGATGAAACCGGAATGAATCTGACCTTTGCGCTGTTAAACACGATTGTCAAGTATCCGGTTGATTCTCTGCATGTGGATCCGTACAGTGAGAAAATCCAGCAGAAAAAGCTGGGATATTATCTGGCGGATGAAGAACTGTTTTTTAAGATCAGCAGTGAGACAGGAACCGGAAACAACCGGCACCCTCTGACTTTTATTCTGGAGGCAGCCGATGATATTGCGTACAAAACAGCGGATATCGAAGACGCTTATGTGAAAGGTTTTCTGCCGTTTTCAGCTCTTTCCAGAGAACTGGAAAAGATAGATACCGGCGAGACATTTCAGGCTTATGGACACCTGATGGATCTTTACCGCGGTGCTGTCGAAAGGCAGGAAGAAGAGCCGGAAGCCTATGCGGTCAAAAACTGGATTGTGCGGGTGCAGTCGTTCCTGATCGCCTGCGCGACAGAAGGATTCACAGAGAATTACGAGGCGATCATGTGCGGAGAGTATCAGAAGGATCTGTTTGCAGGGACAAAGGCGGAAGAGCTGATGGATGTACTCGGGCATGTTGCAGAAAAATATGTGTTTATGACCGATGAAATCTATAAAATGGAAGTGGCTGAATCGAGAATTCTTTCCTTCCTGATGGAAAAATTTGTGATGGCAGCTGTCCGGTACAGTGATCCAAAGCAGAAGATGGATTCGATTGACAGGCGGATGCTTGCTTTCATTTCGGATAATTATAAGAAAGCATATCAGCATCAGTCTCAGGGAAAAGGAGATATTGAGAAGCTGTATCTTCGGATTCTGCTTGTAACGGACTACATCTGCGGAATGACGGACAGCTACGCAAAAAGGCTGTATCAGGAGTTGACAGCGAAGATATAAAAAGAAAACACGACATAAACTGACAGGGAGGGATTGCATACGGTCTCTCCTTTTTTGAGTTCGTTTCTGGTTTCCGGTTCTTTTTCTGAAAGGACGGGCATAGTATGGAAAGGAAAAGGAAACAGGCGGGAAGCAGATTTATGAAGCGTTTTATCTGTTATCTTTATGAGTATCAGGAAGGAAGACGGATCAGAAATATCGGATTTTGTAAAGTGGAATCATCGGAGGATGGATGCACGGTCAGTATTCACGGGAAAGGCTGGGGGATGAACAGTCCGAAAAAGCTGTCACTGTATCTGTTCTGGAGAGAGAATGGAAAGTGCCTTGGGGTGTATCAGGGAGAACTTGGGAATGTCAGTCCGGCACTGAATTACAGGCTTTCCTATACGGAAGAAGATGTAGGAAGCAAAGCACGGTATGACCGCTTGGAGGGAATCATTTTATGCGGAGAGAACGGGCCGCGGTATGCTGCGGTCTGGACCGATGAGGCGGTGGATATCAGCCGGATGGAGCCGGCCGGAAAAGAAGAGATGACAGAAGAAAAGGAAGAACAGCCGGAAGAACCGGAAGAGCCGAACGAGGAAGAGCCGGTGCCGGAGGAAAATGAGATGCCGGATGAGCAGGAAGAACCGGCAGGTGTTTCCTATGATGTGAGGGAGATTTTGCCTGAGGAGAGCCGGGAACTGGAAGAAAAGGAGCCGGAACCGTTCTATTTTGACGAGGAAGAGGAGGATTCGAAGCCTGAGATTGCGGAACAGGAGTGTCAGACAACGTGCCGGTTTCGCTGCACCAAAATCCAGAGACAGGATCTCTCAAGACTCATCCGAAGAGAGTGGCAGCTGGCAAACAACAGCTTTCTCCTGCACGGTTATTATAATTATCATCATCTTGCTTTTTTGCAGGAGGGAGAGAACCTCTACCTCGGAGTACCGGGAGTCTACAGCGAAAAAGAACGAAGAGCTGCACAGGCCTTCGGATTTCCTGGATTTGTAAATTATGAGGAGGAGATGCTGGATCTGCCGGAGGGAGAAAAAGAGGACCGGGCAGATTTCGGGTATTGGTGTCGACAGGTTCATCAAATTAGAGTATAATGAATAAGAAATTGCCGTGTTTCAGAGGACTTTCGATAAAAACGGCACAGAAGAATTTCAGTAAAAGACACAGGAGTATCGAAGATGGGACGCAGACGTTCAAAAGAAGAGAAAGAACAGGAAGAGAAACTTCAAAAAGAGCTTCAGGAAAAGCAGGATATCAAATACATGAAAGAAGCGGTGAAGCAGGCGAAGAAGGCTTATGCCCTGGGTGAGGTCCCGATCGGATGTGTCATCGTATATGAAGATAAGATTATCGGACGGGGATACAACCGCCGGACGATTGATAAAAATACACTGGCCCACGCGGAGCTTCAGGCGATCCGCAAGGCGAGCCGGAAGATGAATGACTGGAGACTTGAGGACTGTACGCTGTATGTCACCCTGGAACCGTGCCAGATGTGTTCCGGGGCGATTGTGCAGGCGCGGATCAGGCGGGTAGTCGTCGGATGCATGAATCCAAAGGCGGGCTGTGCAGGATCGATCATGAATCTTCTGCAGGTGCCGCAGTTTAATCATCAGGTGGAACTTACGACGGGGATCATGGGCGAAGAGTGCAGCCGGATGATGAAGACATTTTTTAAAGAATTAAGGCAAAAAAAATAGAGCAGTCATCTGCTCTTTTTTGTGCGCTGTGCGTCGAACGCATCTCCCAAGCGTTACTCTGGCAGTTAACTCAACCCAGGCACCCTCGCGGCACACGGGAGGTTCCGCTTAGTGCTGCTTCGTTCCCGACCTGACACGGTTCACGGAGTCCAGTTGCGCGAGACCCGAAGTATCAACGCCACTTTCCAGAGGCAGCCTCACAAGAATACGCCCTCGGCACAGCATCACCCCTACTATAGCGGATTGTAGGTACAGGGTACCGCTAACACCCCGGCTGCACGTTTCATAAGTTTACAGTGTTTTTGGGGAAATGTCAATAAAATCGGCAAAATAAAAAGGAGAAAATTACGTATGAAAACCATTCTCGCGGCAGTGAATGCCAAATATATCCATTCCAATCTGGCTGTCTATTCTCTAAGGGCTTATGCAAAAGACTATCTGAGTGAGACGAAGATTGCGGAATATACGATCAACCAGCAGATTGATGAGATCCTGATGGATCTGTACCGGGAGCAGCCGGAACTTCTGTGCTTTTCCTGCTATATCTGGAATCTGGATTATGTGGAGGAGCTGGTGCGGGAGATCAAAAAGATCCTGCCGGAGACGATCATCTGGCTTGGCGGTCCGGAAGTCTCCTACGATGCGAAAGAGGTGCTTCTCAGACTGCCGGAGGTTACCGGAGTGATGAAAGGAGAGGGCGAGGAGACGTTTGCCGCGCTTCTGGACTTTTATCACGGGAAAACAGAAAGGCTGGATGAGACTGCCGGAATCACGTTCCGGAAAGAGGACGGTGAGATCCGGGAGAATACATGGCGGGAAGTCATGGATTTAAGTCTTGTACCGTTTGTATATGAGGATCTGAGCCTGTTTGAGCATAAAATTATTTATTATGAGACAAGCAGGGGATGTCCGTTCCGGTGCAGCTACTGTCTGTCCTCGGTTGATAAATGTCTGAGATTCCGGGATCTGGATCTGGTAAAACGGGAGCTTCAGTATTTCCTGGATCAGAAAGTTCCGCAGGTGAAATTTGTGGACCGGACGTTTAACTGCCGCCACGGCCATGCGAAGGAAATCTGGAAGTATCTTCTGGAACATGATAATGGAATCACCAATTTTCATTTCGAGGTTTCGGCGGATCTTCTGGATGAGGAGGAACTGGAACTGATTTCCAGGATGCGTCCGGGACTGATTCAGCTGGAGATCGGAGTGCAGTCGACCAATCCGGATACGATCCGGGAAATTAAAAGGACGATGAATTTTGAACGGCTTTCGGAAGTGGTAAAAAGGATCAAGACAATGGGAAATACACACCAGCATCTGGATTTGATTGCGGGGCTTCCATATGAAGGATATGAGAGTTTTGGACAGTCATTTGACGATGTCTACGGCCTGATGCCGGATCAGTTACAGCTTGGATTTCTGAAAGTGCTGAAGGGTTCTTATATGCAGGAGCATGCGGAGGAATACGGACTGGTATATAAAGGAAAACCGCCGTACGAAGTGCTTGGGACAAGCTGGCTTTCCTACGGAGAGATTGCACAGCTTAAAAAGATCGAAGAGATGGTGGAGGTCTATTATAACAGCGGACAGTTTGCGAATACACTGCGCTTTCTGGTAAAGGAATTTGCATCGCCGTTTCGGATGTACGAGAAACTGAGCGGCTACTATGAGGAGAAAGGACTGTTTGGCCGGAGCCACACAAGAACCGCAAGATACGAGATTCTGCTTGACTTTATCGGGGAAAACGTAAAAGGAAAGACAGAATTTTACCGGGAACTTCTGGTGTATGATCTGTATCTGCGGGAAAATATCAAGAGCCGTCCGGAATTTGCAGGGGAGTCTCTGGCGGACAAGGAGTTTTTGAAAGCATTTTACGACAGGGAAGAAAAGGAGCCGGTATATCTGAAATCCTATGAAAAGGCGGATAGCCGGAAACTCCGGAAGATGACCCATATCGAAGTATTTGAGTTTCAGGTGGACCGGGATATGGAGCCGGGGAAAACCGTGCTGCTGTTTGACTATCAGAACCGGAATCCATTAAATTATGAAGCGGCGGTGTTCCGGATCGGAGAAAAAGAGGAGTAAGAAAAATGAAGAAACGGACAAAGGAGATTCTGGATATTCTGGATCAGCAGTTTGGAACAGAATATAAATGTTATCTGAATTATGAGACGCCGTGGCAGCTTCTGGCGGCCACCATGCTGAGCGCACAGTGTACGGACGCGCGGGTCAATATCGTGACGAAAGATCTGTTTCAGAAGTACACATCGCCGGGAGACATTGCGGCAGCGGATTTAAAAGAACTGGAAGAAGATATCCGGCCTACCGGATTTTACCATAACAAGGCGAAAAACCTGATTGCGTGCATGAAGGACATTCACGAAAAGTATCACGATGAGGTACCGTCCACGCTGGAGGAGCTGACGTCGCTTGCGGGAGTAGGGCGGAAAACCGCCAATGTGATCCGGGGCAATATTTACCACGATCCAAGTGTTGTGGTAGATACCCACGTGAAACGGATTTCAAGGAGACTTGGATTTACGACAAATGAGGATCCGGAGAAGATTGAGCAGGATCTGATGAAAGAACTGCCAAAAGACCACTGGATTCTCTACAACATCCAGATTATTCAGTTTGGAAGGACGATCTGCACGGCAAGAAGTCCAAAGTGCGGGGAATGTTCCTTGCAAAAATACTGTGAAGAGTATAAAATAAAAGGAAAAGTCTGACAGGAGAAAGGATGATGGGATGAATTTCCATGATAAAAAGACACGAAGACTTGTGGCAATTGTGATTATACTGGTGATTATAGCAATGGTAGCAACGTCTATTATACCTTATCTGATTTAGGAGAAATGGTGGGAGCGCCTATGGGAGAACGGAAGAAAGAAAATCCAAAACACACGCAGAGGAGAATGAGTGCAGCACAGAAAAGAAAGTTCATGGCCCTTGCCGGGCTGGCTTTTCTATGTGCTCTTTTTGTCATTGGCATTTTTTATTCTTCTGTCTACCGTTATGTACACAGAATGGATCGGGAGCAGATTGAGCAGAATGTATTTGTTCAGGGAGTAGATGTTTCCGGTATGACAGAAAAGGAGGCGCTTGAAAAGTTAGAGGACCGGTGGACGGTTATGAAACATACGCCGGTTACACTGAAAGCAGGCGGAAAGACGGCACAGGTGACAGTCTCCGAGCTTGGAATCCGGCAGGGTGATTTGGTGAGTCTTGTAAAAGAGGCGTCCGAATACGGGAAGCACGGAAATCTGTATCAGCGATACAGGAAAATACGGCAGGCAAAGAAAGAGAAAGTAGAATACGAAGACGATTATCAGATCGATGAGGAAACAGCGGAAAAAGTGCTGGAAGAGAAAACAGCAGACTTCTTTGAAGAGGCAGTGAACGCAAAGATTACAAGGGTCGGAGGCGTATTTCAGATCACCGATGAAAAAGACGGAGAGAAAGCGGCAGTTCAGGATGTTCTGGATGAGATCGTTGACAGGCTGGGCGATCTTGAGAAAGGAAAAGATGTGGAAATTGAGGTGAAATCCGAAAAGGATGAGCCGAATATCAGCCGGGACGACCTGGAAGCGGTTCAGGACGAGCTTGGCAGTGCATCTGTAGAGATCCGGAATGATGAGACGCGCCAGGAGCTTCTGACGTTGACCGGAGATCTGAACGGACAGATTGTGATGCCGGAAAAGGAACTTTCCCTTCAGAAAGTGCTGGAAGAGCATTCCGGGGAGGAGATGTCTCAGGAAGCGCTGGATCTGATGGCTACCAGCCTCTATGATGCTGCCCTGTATGCAGAGACCGGGATTTCCGAACGACATGAATCAGAAACGCTTCCGGAATATGTAGACGCGGGAATGGAAGCGGTTCTCTCGGAAGAGAAGGATCTGAAAATAGAAAATACAACAGAGTCGCCTCTTTATATTGAAGCCTATATCAATGGAGATGAAGAGCTTGTCTGCACCATTTACGGGGAAGAAACCCGTGAGAAAGAGAGAAGCATTTCTTTCAAAACCGAGACGGAAGAGAAAGAGGACTCTGAGGTGGCGACTGTCTATGAGGAGGACGCTGCGCTTGCAGCCGGAAAAACCGAAGTAAAGGAGAGCGGATCGCCGGAAAGCACAGTGACTCTTTTGAAGATTGTAAAAGAAGACGGTGAAAAATCCGATGAAGAGGAAGTCGGTGCATCCGAATACGATGCGGTCAGCAGGATTGTGAGCGTCGGCACAAAGACAGACGATGAAAAAACAAAAGAAGCACTGAAAGAGGCGGTTGCCACACAGGATCAGGAGACCATCGAAAAGGCGGTCGAACAGGCAAGGAACAGTAAAGGACAGGAAAGATGAGAAAAGGGATTTTGACACAGGCTGCATATCAGCGGTCTGTATATAGAAAATTAAAAGATGATCATCCGGCACTTTCGCCTTACAGCTGGAAACGCTGTACGAAAATACCGCTTGGTGCCAAAGAACTGGTGGTTTCGGAGATTCTCATGACCGGAAGGGAGAAGGATCTTTTGGTTTATGCCGCGGCCAGGGCGGTGACGGCTGTCGCCGCGGAGGGCGGGCATCCGTTTGGGGTAAGGGTGTCCGTCCTCGTGCCGGAGCAGACAGAGGAAGACTCCATAAAGGAAATGTCGGAGATTCTAAAAGAAACGGCAAAAGAGCAGGGATTTCAGATTCTGAATATATTTACCGAAGTATGTCCTGATGCAGATGTATTTACCGTGTCGGTTACCGGATTCGGAACATGTGAAAGTACGGACGAAGAACCGGAAAAGGCATACGACGGAAAGGATCTGGTTCTTGTCAATCCGGTTGCACTCGAAGGGAGCCTTCGGGTTCTGCACGAAAAAGAGGTGGAAATCCGGGAGCGGTTTGTGCCGGTATTTTTGCAGAAACTTCTGGATTCCAGAGGGACTCTGTTTGCAGAAAAAGCAGTCAGAAAAGCAGAAGAATATCATGCGGATTTTATCAAGCCGGTGACAGACGGCGGAGTATTTGGAGCTCTGTGGGAACTGGCGGAAGAGACGAAAACGGGATACGAGGTGGATCTGAAAACATTTCCGGTCCGCCAGGATATCATCGAGATCTGCGAGCTTTTCAGACTGAATCCATATCAGATGGCATCGGGAGGATGTCTGCTTATGATCCTTGAAGATGGACGTGGTTTTGTTGAGGCTTGTAAACGGGACCAGATAATGGCGTCCGTCATCGGAAAGATGAAAGCAGGAAAGGATAAAATCATTCTCAACGGGGAGGAGAGACGGTGTACGGACCGTCCGGCTGAGGATGAGTGGTTTCGGATCTGTAAAGGAGGAAAATAAGATGAATATGAGAACGGAAATATTGCGTTACCTGGAAAAGAACAGCCGTGTGGATTTAGGGGAGCTGGCAGTGCTTCTCGGAACAGACGAGGCAACGATCGCAAATGAGATCGCGGACATGGAGAAAGAAAAGATTATCTGCGGCTACCATACATTGATTGACTGGGACAAGACAGGGGAAGAGTCTGTGACAGCCCTGATTGAAGTCCGGGTGACACCGCAGAGAGATCTGGGATTTGACCGGATTGCGGAGCGGATCTACAATTTCCCGGAAGTTACAGCGGTCTATCTTATTTCAGGAGCATATGATTTTCTGATTATTCTGGAAGGGAAGACACTCAAGGAGGTATCCCGGTTTGTTTCAGAGAAACTTTCCCCGATCGAACCGGTGCTTTCCACGGCAACCCATTTCATTTTAAAGAAATATAAGGACCACGGAACGATTCTTGCGCCTCAGAAGAAGGCAGAAAGGATGCTGGTGATGCCGTAATGAGAAATCCATTATCCGATAAGATTGTAAATATACAGCCGTCCGGTATCCGGAAGTTTTTTGATATTGTAAATGAGATGAAAGACGCGATTTCCCTGGGAGTGGGTGAGCCGGATTTTGATACTCCGTGGAGAATCCGTGAAGAGGGAATCTACTCTCTGGAAAGAGGACGGACATTCTATACATCCAATGCGGGGCTGAAAGAATTAAAAGACGAAATTTCAAAATATCTGGAGCGGAAGATTCAGGTTTCCTACGATCCGGCATCCGAGATCGTTGTGACGGTCGGAGGAAGTGAAGGAATCGACATCGCCATGCGTGCCATGCTGAATCCGGGGGATGAGGTACTGATCCCGCAGCCAAGCTATGTCTCCTATCTGCCGTGCGCAGTGCTGGCGGACGGAGTGCCGGTGGTGATTCCGCTGCAGGAGAAGAATAAATTTAAGCTGACAAGAGAAGAACTGGAAGAAAAGATTACGGATAAGACGAAGATACTTGTGCTTCCATTTCCAAACAATCCGACAGGATCCGTCATGACGAAGGAGGATCTTGAGCCGATTGCAGAAGCAGTTGTGGAGCACGATCTCTTTGTAATCTCCGATGAGATTTATTCGGAGCTGACTTATGGAACGGATCATGTTTCTATTGCATCATTTCCTGGAATGAGAGAGAGAACGATTGTGATTAATGGTTTCTCCAAAGGATTTGCCATGACCGGATGGCGGCTTGGATATGCGTGCGGACCGGCTCCGATTCTGGAACAGATGTTAAAGATCCATCAGTATGCCATCATGTGCGCACCGACCAACAGCCAGTATGCGGCTGTGGAGGGACTGAGAAACTGCGAGGATGAAGTCCAGGAGATGAGAAAGGCGTATAATCAGAGAAGACGATACCTTCTGCATGAGTTTCAGCGGATGGGGCTGCAATGCTTTGAGCCGGAGGGAGCGTTCTACATGTTCCCGGGCATTCAAGAGTTCGGAATGACCTCGGAAGAATTCGCGACACGCTTTCTGGAGGAAGAGAAGGTGGCTGTCGTGCCGGGGACGGCATTTGGAGACTGCGGGGAAGGCTTCCTGCGTATTTCCTATGCGTATTCGCTGGATGACCTGAAAGTTGCGATCGGGCGTCTGGAAAACTTTATTACAAAGCTTAGAAATCAAAAGAAAGCATGATGCTGTCATATCAGGACAGCGTGTGCGGGGGAGGAATCACATGCTGAATATTGTGCTGCATGAGCCGGAAATTCCGGCAAACACCGGAAATATAGGGCGCACCTGTGTGGCGGCGGGCGCGAGGCTTCATCTGATTGAGCCTCTTGGTTTCCGCCTGACAGAGAAAAACTTAAAACGGGCCGGGATGGACTACTGGGATCAGCTGGATGTCCGGACTTATATTGATTTTCAGGATTTTCTGGAGCAGAATCCTGGAGCCAAAATCTATATGGCCACGACGAAGGCGCACCAGATTTACACGGATGTCCGCTATGAGCCGGACTGTTACATTATGTTCGGAAAAGAAAGCGCGGGAATTCCGGAGGAAATCCTTGTCGATTATGAGGATACCTGCATCCGGATTCCCATGATCGGGGATATCCGTTCCCTGAATCTTGGCAATTCGGCGGCGATTGTTCTGTACGAAGCGCTCCGCCAGAATGGATTTGCGGGAATGAACCTGGAAGGACATCTGCACAGGCTGGACTGGAAAGAATAAACAAAAGATATCTTATTTCCGCAAAGGCGGTTCTGTCTGATACAGACTGCTTTTGTGGAATTCTAATGACACATCATGTTACAGAGGGAAGATTCTCTTTCACAAAGAACTCCAAAACAGGATAAAATTTCTGAAAATGCATATTTATAGACTGAAGTACGAAAAAAATGGTACTCTTTGAGAAAAAAATAACAATTTTGAAATAGTTTTTTTCTATTATAGACAAAATATTTAGATACAGGATGTTTCAAAAGATTCATCAATAAGTAAAATATCAGCCGAAAAAGTTACGAATCGTTTCATTTGTGCAAATTGCATTATAATAAGAAGAGAAGGAACTTTTTCATTATCGGAATTGCACATTGAAAAAATTGCAGTTTAAAATATTTTATGCTAAGATAAATCTATATGGGGCAGAGATTTATAGACAAAGGTGGTGAGAAGGTGATACAGAAAACAATTCAGGCTGTACAGGAGGCGGAAGCGAAAGCAGCTGATACCTTGAAGCAGGCCGATGACAAAGCGTCTGAGGTGCTCGCCAAAGCAAATCAGAAAGCCGGTGAATTGAAAGAGGCTGTTGTCAATGAGGCACAGGAAAGAGCAGAGAAGAGGATGGAAACATTGAAAGTAAAATTGAAAGAAGAAGAAGGGGCTTTCGATGCGGATACTCAGAAAGAAGTGGATGCCTTAAGGGCAATAGCAGATCAAAGGGAAGCGCAGGCAGTGGAGATGATTCTCAGAGAGCTGTCATGACGCTTTGCAACAAGAAAGGAGGAGTTTCCATATGTCAGTATTGCAGATGCAGCGAATCAGTATCTGCGCGTTGAAAAAAGACCGGAAGGCAATACTGGAAGAACTTCAGGAACTGGGAGTACTGGAGATCGAGACTTCCAAAGTGACGGCGGACGGACTGGACAGACCGGATACAGCTGAAGAGAAACAGAGATCTGAGAAGCAGGCTCTGATGCTGGATCAGGCGCTGGATGTACTGCAGGAATATGCTCCGGAAAAAACTTCGATTTTTGCCTCCCTGGAGGGGAAGAAACTGGTGGCAAGAGACAGCTTTTTGGCTGCTGTCAAAGAGAGAGAAGCGATTCTTGAGTCTGCCGGGAAAATTCTTTCTTTAAAGAAAAAGGAGGCGGAAAACAAAGCCGAGATCGTGAAACTGCAGACACAGAAGGAAACGCTCACACCGTGGCTGGCACTGGATATTCCGATGAACTGTGAGGGGACTAAAAAGACCAGAATTTTTATCGGCAGTATCGGAAGTGTTATGACGCAGGAGGAGATCCTGACCAGAATTGCACAGACGGCACCTGATCTGTCTGCGGTAGATGTCGAGATTATTTCTGCAGACAAAGATCAGACCTGCCTGACGGCGGTATGTCTGAGAACCGAAGCCGACAGACTGGAAGAAGCACTCAGAGCTTCCGGCTTTTCCAGACCGGCACAGTCCTGGGAGAAGATTCCGGCACAGGAGCTGGAAGAAATCGAAAAGAAAATGGAGAAGGTCCGGAGTAATATTGCGGGGATCCAGGAAGAGATCAGATCGATGGCGGATCTCAGAGAGAACCTGAAGATGCTTTCGGATTATTGCAGGACAAGAGCACAGAGATATGAAGCTCTTGCAAAGATTCCGCAGACACAGAAGACATTTCTTGTCAGCGGATATGTGGCAGCCAAGAATGCGAAAAAGCTGGCGCAGAGACTGGAGCGTCAATTTACGCTCTCTGTAGAGATTGAGGAGCTTGCAGAGGATGAAGAGGCGCCTGTACAGCTGGAAAACGGAAAGGCGGCAGCTTCGGTGGAAGGTGTTCTCGAGGCATTTGGACTTCCGGGAAAGGGAGAAGTGGATCCGACCAGAATTATGTTTGTGTTTTATGTGTTTCTGTTTGGAATGATGCTTTCCGACGCTGCGTATGGGCTGATTGTGTTCGTAGCCTGTGCGGTTCTTTTAAAGAAGTTTCCAAGAATGTCCGAAAGTATGGCGAAATCACTCAGAATGTTTATGTACTGTGGAATTTCTACAATCGTATGGGGCGTTCTGTTTGGAGGATATTTTGGAAATATTGTAGATATTGTATCTGAAAAGTTTTTTGGAGTAACAGTGACGGTACCGGCGGTATGGTTCATGCCGCTGAATGATCCGATGAAACTGCTTGTATTCTCCATGTTGTTTGGGTTGATTCATCTGTTTACAGGTCTTGGAATCAAAGGATACATGTGTCTGAGGGACAAGCGCTACATGGACTTTTTCTGTGATGTGGTTTTGTGGTACTGCCTGCTTGTCGGACTGATTCTGATGTTGCTTCCAAGCAGTATTTTTGCATCCATTGCACAGGCGCATATTGTACTGCCGGAGCCGGTGAATCTGCTTGCAAAAGTACTTGCCATTGCCGGAGCGGCAGGAATCGTACTGATGTCCGGGCGCGGAAGAAAGAATCCTGCGCTTCGGCTGGCACTTGGAGCCTATGATCTGTACAACATTACAGGGTGGCTCAGTGATGTTTTATCCTATTCCCGTCTGCTGGCACTGGGACTTGCCACGGGAGTTATTGCTTCTGTTGTAAACCAGATGGCGGGCATGCTTGGAAACGGCATTATCGGAATTATCGGATTTATTTTAATTTTTATCGTAGGTCATACGTTAAATCTTGGGATTAATCTTCTGGGTGCGTATGTGCATACAAACAGGCTGCAGTTCGTAGAGTTCTTCGGGAAGTTTTATGACGGCGGCGGAAGAGCATTTGCACCGTTTCATTCAGACACAAAATATATGGATATTATGAAGGAGGAAGAATTGTAATGAGTATTTTTGAAAATTTAGGGCTTGTTTATGCGTTATTAGGTGCTGCGCTGGCAGTTATTTTAGCAGGTATGGGTTCTGCGTATGGAGTAGGTATTGCCGGACAGGCAGCGTCCGGAGTTGTGACGGAAGATCCGTCAAAGTTCGCAAAGGTTCTGATTATTCAGCTTCTGCCTGGTACACAGGGAATTTACGGTCTGCTTGTTGCGTTCATTACACTTTCCAAGATCGGTCTTCTCGGAGGAAGTCCGGCAGATCTTGATGTGAGAACAGGGCTGCTGATTCTGATTGCCTGCCTGCCGGTTGCGCTCGTCGGACTTGTTTCCGCAAAACATCAGGGAAGAACTGCAGTGGCTGCAATCGGAATTGTGGCAAAGAAACCGGAGCAGTTCGGTAAAGCCATGCTGTTCCCGGCAATGGTTGAGACTTACGCGATCCTTTCACTTTTGATTTCCATCCTTGCTGTTACAGCAATTCAGGTATAGTATCAGGACAAAATCTAAAAGTAAAGGAGAGCTTAAGAATGACTGGATTAGATAAAATGATCAGCCAGATTCTGGAAGAAGCGGATGCCGCAGCATCACAGAAAGAAGCGGACGCCGCATCACGTGCTGAAGCGATCCTTTCGGAAGCAGAAAAAGAGGCGGAGATCCTGAAGACGGAGATTGAAGAAAAATCTGAAAAAGAACTTGCAGGATATGAGAGCCGCCACCGCCTGGCCGATGAGCAGAAGAGGCGAACAGCCCTTCTTTTGGCGAAGCAGGAGATTATTTCCGATACAATCGAAAAGGCATATCAGAAATTCTGCTCGATGGAGACAGAAGCCTATTTTGAAGTGATTGCAAAAATGATTAGAAAATTTGCGCTTCCGAAGGAAGGAGAGATACTGTTTTCCGAAAAAGACCTTGGAAGGATGCCGGAAGGATTTCGGGCGGAAATCGCCCGGGCAGCAAAAGAAAAGGGCGGCAGTCTTACTGTTTCCGGTGAGACAAGACGGATGGAAGGCGGTTTTGTCCTTGTATATGGAGGAGTTGAGGAAAACTGCTCTTTCAGGGCACTTTTTGATTCCAGAAAGGATGAGCTGCAGGATAAGGTTAATAGATTATTATTTTTTTAGACAGCGCAATTCCGCGAGAAGGAGGATTTAACCAATGGCAAAAAATCAATACACCTATGCGGTTGCGCGGATCAGGTCAATGGAAGTATCGCTGTTTTCCCAGGCGGATATTGAACAGCTCCTTGCGTGCAGGGATGAAAAACAATGTCTGCAGCTTCTTCAGGAGAAAGGGTGGGGAAATGCGGACACACCATCTGATGCTGAAGCGATATTGACATGTGAACGGGAAAAGACCTGGGCGGAAGTCGGCGGTATGATCGATGATATGTCCGTGTTTGACGTACTGTCTTACCCGGATCTTTTTCACAATCTGAAGGCTGCGATTAAAATGGTGGCTTCCGGAACAGAGATTCCGGGTATTTTCATCAGCGGGACGAGAATTCCTGCCAGAGAGATACTGGACAGTGTAAAAAACAAAGAATTCGAAAAGCTGCCCGATTACATGGCGGGGGCTGCCAGAGAAGCATATGAGACACTTCTGCATACGCAGGATGGACAGCTTTGTGACATCATGATTGACAGGGCGGCTCTTGAGGCCGTCTATCAGGCAGGGAAAAACGCAGAGGATGACATTATCCGGGAATATGCCGAGTCCACTGTCGCGGTGGCGGATATTAAAATCGCGGTACGTTCACAGAAAACCGCAAAAAGTCTGGAATTTATGAAAAATGCGATGGCAGAGTGCGGAAGTCTGGATGTCGATGCGCTCTGCAGGGCAGCGCTTGGCGGAGTAGATACAATTGCAGAATATCTGGAAGGCACAGCATATAAAGGAGGAGCGCAGGCACTGAGAGAGTCGGCTTCCGCTTTTGAATGCTGGTGCGACAACCGGATTATCGAAACGATCCGCCCGCAGTTATACAACCCATTTACAATCGGACCGGTTGTTGCGTATGTGCTTGCGCGGGAAAATGAAATAAAAACGGTGAGGATCATACTGACCGGAAAGCAAAATGAACTTCCGGAAGAATCCATCCGGGAAAGGGTAAGGGAGATGTATGTATAAGATAGCAGTATTAGGCGATTATGACAGCATTTACGGTTTTGCGGCCCTGGGTCTTGACATCTGTCCCGTAAACAGCCCGGAGGAGGCAAAGAAGACATTTGTACAGCTGGCGGAGGCAAAGACAGGTATCATCTATGTGACCGAAGCTCTGGCAGCTGTCTTGAAACACGAAATAGACAGATATAAGGACGCAATTGTGCCGACTGTGATCCAGATTCCTGGAATCAGCGGAAACACGGGCGCCGGAATCGAAGGGGTAAAGAAGTCTGTAGAGCAGGCCGTAGGCTCCGATATTCTGTTTGGTGGTAATTAGGAAAGCAGGTGATTGTCGAAATGAGTAAGGGAACGATAAAGAAAGTGGCAGGGCCGCTGGTTATCGCTGAAGGAATGCGTGACGCCAACATGTTTGACGTGGTTCGTGTAAGTGATCAGCGATTAATCGGAGAGATCATCGAAATCCACGGTGATCAGGCCTCTGTACAGGTTTATGAAGAAACGGCGGGACTGAAACCGGGCGAACCGGTAGAGTCCATGGATGTGCCGATGTCCGTAGAGCTTGGACCTGGACTGATCACAAGCATCTACGACGGTATCCAGCGTCCGCTTGATGACATTATGAAAGTGACAGGCGGAAACAGCCTGAAACGCGGAGTTGAAGTTCCATCCCTGAAACGGGACAAGAAATGGGAGTTCGTTCCGGTAGCTAAAGTAGGAGACGAAGTTGAGGGCGGAGACGTGCTCGGAACTGTTCAGGAGACCATTGTCGTACAGCAGAAGATCATGGTACCTCCGAATGTAAAAGGAACAGTAAAAGAGATCCGTTCCGGTTCTTTCACTGTCGAAGAAGTGGTTGCGGTACTTTCCACTCCGGAAGGAGACAAAGAGCTTACCATGATGCAAAAATGGCCGGTAAGACGTGGACGTCCGTACCAGAAGAAACTTGCTCCTGAGATGCCGCTGATCACAGGACAGCGTGTTATCGATACATTCTTCCCGATTGCAAAAGGCGGTGTGGCTGCGGTTCCGGGACCTTTCGGAAGCGGAAAAACAGTTATTCAGCATCAGCTTGCAAAATGGGCGGAAGCAGATATTGTCGTATATATCGGATGTGGAGAGCGTGGAAACGAGATGACCGACGTTCTGAACGAATTCCCGGAACTGAAGGACCCGAAGACAGGCGAGTCCCTGATGGAGAGAACCGTTCTGATCGCCAATACATCGGATATGCCGGTTGCAGCGCGTGAGGCATCCATTTATACAGGAATTACGATCGCAGAATATTTCCGCGATATGGGATATTCCGTAGCTTTGATGGCAGACTCCACATCCCGGTGGGCAGAGGCGCTCCGTGAGATGTCCGGACGTCTGGAAGAAATGCCTGGTGAAGAAGGATATCCGGCTTACCTCGGAAGCCGTCTGGCGCAGTTCTATGAGCGTGCAGGACATGTGGTTTCTCTTGGAAAAGACGGACGAGAGGGGGCTCTTTCCGTAATCGGAGCCGTATCGCCTCCGGGTGGTGATATTTCCGAACCGGTATCCCAGGCAACCCTTCGTATCGTAAAGGTATTCTGGGGACTGGATTCCAACCTGGCTTACAAGAGACATTTCCCGGCGATCAACTGGCTGACCAGTTATTCGCTGTATCTGCAGGATATGGAAAAATGGTTCAACGAAGAAGTAGCTGCGGACTGGATGGATAACCGCCAGAAGATGATGGGACTCCTTCAGGATGAAGCAGAACTTGACGAAATCGTTAAGATGGTAGGTATGGATGCACTGTCACCGTCCGACCGTCTGAAGATGGAGGCCGCACGGTCCATCCGTGAGGACTTCCTGCACCAGAACTCCTTCCATGAGATTGACACTTATTCTTCTTTGAAGAAG
This sequence comes from Drancourtella sp. An57, assembly GCF_002161525.1. NCBI lineage: Bacteria > Bacillati > Bacillota > Clostridia > Eubacteriales > Oscillospiraceae > Drancourtella > Drancourtella sp. An57. Next base: position 164,030 of record NZ_NFHY01000001.1, on the reverse strand, counting down.
CAGTATCTCATGATGAAACTTGTGCTTGCGTTCTACGAAGAGTCTTCCAGGGCTCTTTCCGAAGGAGCATCCATGAACAAGCTGATCGGCATGCCGGTACGCGAGCAGATCGGACGTTTTAAATATACTCACGAAGATGAGCTGGATGATGCTTATCAGAAAGTGACAGAAGAGCTTACAGCAGAAGTAGCGGACACATTCGGAAAGGAGGACTTCTAAATGCCAAAAGAATATAGAACAATTCAGGAAGTTGCCGGACCGCTTATGATGGTCCGCGGGGTAGAAGGCGTTGCATACGACGAGCTGGGCGAGATTGAACTTGTAAACGGTGAAACCCGCCGGTGCAAGGTTCTGGAAGTAGATGGAGATACCGTACTGGTACAGCTGTTTGAAAGTGCGACAGGAATCAACCTTTCCAACAGCAAGGTACGTTTCCTTGGAAGAAGCATGGAGCTTGGTGTATCAGAAGACATGCTCGGCCGTGTCTTTGACGGACTGGGACGTCCGATCGACGGCGGGCCGGAAATCCTTCCGGAAGAGAGACTGGATGTTAACGGTCTCCCGATGAACCCGGCGGCGAGAAGTTATCCGGAAGAGTTTATCCAGACAGGAGTTTCCGCAATTGACGGATTGAACACTCTTGTCCGTGGACAGAAACTTCCGATTTTCTCGGCATCCGGACTTCCGCACGCGCAGCTTGCCGCACAGATCGCAAGACAGGCAAAAGTGCGGGGCACCGATGAACCGTTCGCCGTTGTATTCGCGGCAATGGGTATCACATTCGAAGAATCCAACTTCTTTGTGGAAAGCTTCCGGGAGACAGGAGCTCTGGACCGTACGGTTCTGTTCGTCAACCTTGCAAATGACCCGGCTATCGAACGTATTTCCACGCCGAAGATGGCGCTGACAGCAGCAGAGTACCTTGCGTTTGAGAAAAACATGCACGTACTTGTTATTCTGACGGATATCACAAACTACGCGGACGCGCTCCGTGAAGTATCTGCAGCCCGTAAAGAAGTTCCGGGCCGCCGTGGCTATCCGGGATATATGTATACAGACCTTGCATCCATGTATGAAAGAGCAGGACGTCAGAAAGGAAAGAGCGGAAGTATCACGATGATTCCGATCCTGACCATGCCGGAAGATGACAAGACCCATCCAATCCCGGACCTTACCGGATATATTACAGAGGGCCAGATCATCCTGAGCCGTGATCTTTATCGTAAGGGCGTTCAGCCGCCGATCGATGTACTGCCGTCTCTGTCCCGTCTGAAAGACAAGGGAATCGGTGAAGGAAAAACCCGTGCGGATCATTCCAACACGATGAACCAGCTCTTTGCGGCGTATGCACGTGGAAAAGAAGCGAAAGAACTCATGGTCATCCTCGGTGAAGCAGCGCTGACGGAAATTGACCTGATCTACGCAAAGTTTGCAGATGCATTTGAGAAGGAATACGTTTCCCAGGGATACGGAACAGACCGTTCTATCGAGGAGACACTGGAAATCGGATGGAAGCTGCTCTCTATTTTACCGAGAAGCGAGCTGAAACGTATCGATGATAAATATCTGGATCAGTATTATGGCAAATAGAAATGGGGGTGAACTGGCTTGGCATCTACACAGGTAACACCAACCCGTATGGAGCTGACGAGGCTGAAGAAAAAGCTGGTAACTGCGACAAGAGGCCATAAGCTCTTGAAAGATAAACGTGATGAGCTGATGCGCCAGTTCCTTGATCTGGTCAGGGAAAATATGGCGCTTAGAGAAAAAGTGGAAGCCGGAATCAAGGCGGCAAACAAAAACTTTGTAATCGCAAGAGCCGGTATGTCCGGCGAGGTTCTGAAAACTGCTTTGATGATGCCGAAACAGTCGGTGGAACTTCAGGTGGGAGAGAGGAACGTCATGAGTGTGGACATCCCTGTTTTTGAAACAAAGACAAGGACCGCCGATGCAAATGATATCTACTCATACGGCTTTGCCTTTACGTCCAGCGATCTGGACGGAGCTGTAAAGTCACTTGCCGATATTCTTCCGGATATGTTAAAGCTGGCAGAAACCGAAAAGGCATGCCAGCTGATGGCATCGGAGATTGAGAAGACAAGACGGCGTGTCAATGCGCTGGAACATGTCATCATTCCGGAGACACAGGACAATATCCGTTATATCACGATGAAGCTGGATGAAAATGAGAGAAGTTCTCAGATCCGGCTGATGAAAGTAAAAGACATGATGCTGGAAGATGCGCATCATTATAAAGAGCGCCAGGCATAGACGGCGTGATAATGTATCAGGCAGATGAAGGAAACTGTTTCTTGACAACATTTCCGCATCTGCCTGTACTGTTTTGGGACAGATATTTGATCTGCCTAAAAGGCCAGATATAGAACAAGAAGGAAGAAAAGATTACAGATGGTAAAGATCATGATATATTTTCCTTTTTGCTCCGGATATCCGGATGAAATCTGCCGGTAGGAAATCAGACTGGCCATGGAGGCAATCAATGTGCCAAGGCCGCCAAGGTTCGTTCCGATGATCAGCTCGGAAATACGGGATGTGTAATTCGAGAGCAGCATGGCAGCCGGAACATTGCTGATGACCTGGCTTGCGAGAATGCTGACCGGCCGTTCGTGATTCTCGAGCACAGAACGGATAAAGATGCGCAGACTTTCAAAATGATCGATATTTCCCACAAAAATAAAAAAGAATACAAAAGTCAAAAGCAGCGCATAATCAATTTTTGCAAACAAGTTCCTCTTTCGAAAGAAAAGAGGGGCGGCAACAAGAATCAGAAGTGCCCGGTCTGGCAGAAAGCCGGCGACAGAACACAGGCAGAAAAGGAAAAGGATCCCGAAAAACAGAAGATCTTTTCTGCCGGGAAACGAGGACTTTCCGACCTGAATACTGATTGATCCGCGTTCTGTTCCAAAGAAGGAAAAGAGAGCCAGAAGCACGGCCGCAAGTGCGGTAAAAGGCAGCATCAGCCATAAAAATTCCGGAAGACTCATTCCGGAAAGGGAATACAGGTAGAGGTTCTGCGGATTTCCGATCGGGGTGAACATGCTTCCCAGATTTGCAGCGATTGTCATCAGGACAGTCAGATAACAGATCCTGGATTCCATCTGGCCCATTTTCAGGATCAGAATACCGAACGGGACGAACGTAATCAAGGATACATCGTTGGTAATGAACATGCTGCTCAGAAAGCATAAAAATACGAGGGTAAGCGCGAGCCCTCTCCTGGAAGAAGTCCTGTTTAAAAGCAGCCCTCCTATATAGAGGAAAAAGCCTGCTTCCCTTAAACCTTCCACAATCAGCATCAGGCAGAAAAGTAAAATCAAAGTATGAAAATCGATATAGCCAAGATATGCAGGCCCGGGAGGCGTGATCAGGCAGGACAGAAGAGCCAGACACAGAGATACCAGCAGAACAATATCATTTTTAAATAAACAGATGATTTTTCTTATCATTTCTCAACATTCCTTTCGTGCGTTTTTTGCACCATTGAGATTATAGCAGAAGTGAGTCGAAACGTCACCATTTTTGAAAGGAAACCGGACGGATTTGAAAAAATAAAAGAAAACAAGGAGGCAAGCTGCAAAATTCCAGTTTTTGCATATGGTAAAGTAGATTATATCAGACAGGAAGTGCGAAGAATATGGAACATAAACTACCTTATTATATGGCCTATCCGATGGATTTAAAGGAATACGGTGAGGAAAAAAGAGACCGTCGTGATGTGGAATACATGAAGAGCATGTATCCGATGTCCGCAAAGAAAATCCTGCCGTATGTGGAAGAAGAGTGTGACCGGATGGAATATGAGGGAAGTATGATCTATGACGAATACCCGGACCGTCTGCTTCTCTATCTGATGGCAGGCCGGATTTATGACAGAATGAAAGAAGGGGAGAAGAAGGAAATTGCCATGGAGATTGAAAAAGAGCAGGTGGAAACACAGGAGCTTAAACGGAAGAAAAAGGACAGGGAAGAGACTCTCATGGATCTGGTCCAGATTCTTCTGTATCAGGAAATTGTGCAAAGAAGATGTAGGCATCGCAGAAATTGCAGGCATTATTATTAAATTTTTCGTCAGGATACAGGGTTTACGCAAAGTTTAAACCATGATAAAATATGAATGGAAATACAAATCGATACCGTTTTTTCTAAAAATGAAGAATGCGGCACGAGAAGAGAGGAAGGCAGATGAAGAAAAATCTCATTTTCATAGGTATGCCGGCATCTGGAAAAAGTACGATCGGTGTTGTGACAGCAAAGCGTCTGGGATATCGGTTTATCGATACAGATCTTATGATACAGGAGCAGGAAGGGAAGCTGCTCAGGGAGATTATTGAAGAAAGAGGAACGGATGGATTTCTGGAGATCGAAAATCAGGTTAATGCGTCTGTGCAGGCAGAAAAAGCGGTGATCGCACCGGGCGGGAGTGTCGTGTACTGCGAAAACGCGATGGAGCATTACAAAGAGATAGGGACGATTGTGTATCTGCACGTTCCGTATACAGAGATCGAGGCACGGATCCAAAATGCAAGAAACCGCGGTGTTGTGCTGAAGGAAGGACAGACGCTGCGGGAACTGTACGATGAACGCTGCAGACTTTTTGAACAGTATGCAGATGTCCGTATCAATGAAGACGGTTTATCGATGGGAGAGACGGTTGAAAAAGTACTTGCTGTTCTCAGTGATATCAGGGGAGAAAACTGAGGATAAATAGTCCGGTCTGTCTGCATCTCCGGCAGTCCGCACAAAAAGGAACGAGAAATAAAAGTTTTACAAACAGAAAATTTGTGCTATACTAATCCGGTAAGAGTGTTCTTTGTTAAATTTATATGAACATTAGTTAAAATTTAGATAGATCAGGACGAAATTACGGATACGATTAAATAGTAGTCGAGGTGTGATATGGAGCAGTATATTATTAAGGGAGGGACTCCTCTTGTTGGCGAAGTTGTCATAGGGGGAGCCAAAAACGCGGCGCTTGCAATTCTTGCAGCTGCAATTATGACGGATGAGACAGTACACATTGATAATCTTCCGGATGTGAATGATATCAATGTTTTATTAGAAGCAATGGAAGGTATCGGTGCGCAGATCAAGAGAATTGACCGTCATACGGTACAGATCAGCGGTGGAGCGGTGCATGATTTTAATATTGATTATGACTATATCAAGAAGATTCGAGCTTCCTATTATCTTTTAGGAGCCCTTCTCGGTAAGTATAAGCACGCGGAAGTGGCACTTCCGGGCGGGTGCAATATCGGAAGCAGACCGATCGATCAGCATTTGAAGGGATTCCGTGCCCTTGGAGCGGAAGTGGAGATTGAGCACGGAAAGATTCTTGCCGATGCGGACAGACTTGTGGGAAGCCATATTTATTTTGATGTTGTCAGCGTAGGAGCTACGATCAATGTGATGATGGCAGCTTCGATGGCAGAGGGTATGACGATTCTTGAAAATGTGGCAAAAGAGCCGCATGTAGTAGATGTTGCCAACTTCCTGAACAGCATGGGAGCTAATATCAGAGGCGCAGGTACGGATGTGATCAAGATCAAAGGTGTAAGCAGACTTCACGGGGCGGAGTATTCTATTATTCCGGATCAGATTGAGGCAGGTACCTTTATGTTTGGAGCAGCCGTGACAAAGGGCGACGTGACAGTACTCAATGTGATTCCGAAGCATCTGGAAGCGACCATTGCAAAGCTTGTAGAGATCGGATGCGAAGTGGAAGAGTTTGATGACGCTGTGCGTGTAGTTTCAAAAGGGAAACTGCGTCATACACAGGTGAAGACCCTTCCTTATCCGGGATTCCCGACAGACATGCAGCCGCAGATGGGAGTTGCGCTGGCATTGTGCGAAGGAACAAGTACGATTACAGAAAGCATTTTTGAAAACCGGTTTAAATATCTGGATGAGCTTGCGCGCATGGGAGCGGTTTCCAAGATTGAGGGAAATTCAGCGACAATCGAGGGCGTGGAGAGGTTCTCCGGAGCCAGAGTGAGCGCGCCGGATCTGAGAGCCGGAGCTGCGCTGGTGCTTGCAGGACTGGCTGCGGACGGTATTACGATTGTGGATGATATTGTCTACATTCAGCGAGGATATGAACGGTTTGAAGAGAAATTAAGAGAGCTCGGCGCTGAAATTGAGAAGGTTTCAAGCGAAAAAGAGATCCAGAAATTTAAACTGAAAGTCAGCTGAAAACAGTACGTGAGGAGTGGGGTGCGGAGATACCGTATCCCTGCTTTTGTTAAAAAACTCTTGACAGGATTATATGATGGTGATATGATTCCGTACAGTGACAAGTAAATCAAGTTATATTTTCTCTTATTCAGAGTGGTGGAGATACATAGGATCTGAGAAGCCACGGCAACCCCGGTCACGGAAGGTGCCAGCCTGAGCGAGTAATCGAACAATAAGAGGATTGATATATGATGTATATATAACAGTCCGCTTATGGTGGGCTGCTTTTTTATTGCGCATTAATATGTTTTAGTGCAGCAGAAAAGCCCGCCAGAGAAAACAGACAGTATATGAGAGAAAAGGAAAGGCAGGAAAAGATGGAAAAATTATTATTTACTTCTGAATCAGTAACAGAAGGTCATCCGGACAAAGTCTGTGACGCGATTTCTGACGCGATTCTGGATGCTTTGATGGAGCAGGATCCGATGAGCCGTGTGGCATGTGAGACATGTACAACGACAGGTCTTGTAATGGTTATGGGTGAGATTACAACCAACGGATATGTAGATATCCAGAAGATCGTGCGCGACACGGTAAGAGAGATCGGATATACAAGAGGAAAATTCGGATTTGACGCGGACACATGCGGTGTTCTGGTAGCTATTGATGAGCAGTCATCCGATATTGCAATGGGCGTTGATAAAGCGCTGGAAGCAAAAGAAAACAAGATGTCCGATGAGGAGATCGAAGCGATCGGTGCCGGTGATCAGGGTATGATGTTCGGATATGCGTCCAATGAGACAGAAGAGTATATGCCGTATCCGATTTCCCTTGCGCACAAGCTTACAAAGCAGCTTGCAAAGGTAAGAAAGGACGGAACACTCCCGTATCTTCGCCCGGATGGAAAATCTCAGGTGACGGTAGAGTATAATGAAGAAGGAAAACCGGGACGTCTGGAGGCAGTGGTACTGTCCACACAGCATGATCCGGCAGTCACACAGGAACAGATCCATGAGGACATTAAAAAGTATGTATTCGATCCGATTCTTGATCAGAAGATGATCGATGAGAATACGAAGTTCTTCATCAATCCGACAGGACGCTTCGTTATCGGCGGACCGCACGGTGACAGCGGACTGACAGGACGTAAGATTATCGTAGACAGCTACGGCGGAATGGCACGTCACGGCGGCGGTGCATTTTCAGGAAAGGACTGCACAAAGGTAGACCGTTCCGGAGCATATGCGGCACGTTATGTAGCAAAGAACATAGTGGCAGCAGGCCTTGCGGATAAATGTGAAGTACAGCTTTCTTACGCGATCGGAGTTGCTCAGCCAACTTCCGTGTGGGTAGATACCTTTGGAACAGGAAAGCTTTCCGATGAAGCGCTGGTAAAAATGATCCGTGAAAACTTCGATTTAAGACCGGCAGGAATCATCAAAATGCTTGACCTCAGAAGACCGATCTACAAACAGACAGCAGCATACGGACACTTCGGACGTAACGATCTGGATCTTCCTTGGGAGAAGCTTGATAAGGTGGAAACACTGAAAAAGTATTTATAAAAACTTTAGAAAATTTTAGGGGCGCCTATAGTGGAGGCGCCCTTTTTCGTGATATACTGTACCTGTGATCAGAGCAGAGAAAGCAGAGAGGAAGAACTGTTTTGAAATTGAAGACAAAATTGATTATTTCATTCGTAATCATTACGATTCTGCCGGCGGTTTTGACCGGCTTTGCTGTATGGGGTGTGGCGAACTATCATATTAAAGCCATCGAACGTACCTATGGGATTTCAGGTGAGGAGTACCGGGACTTTAAGCAGTCGATCGGTACATTGAGTCAAATTCCGGAAGTTCACGAATTTCTCAGCACCATGATCATTGGTGTGATCCTGATTCTTGCCCTTACGGCAATGCTGATGATTCTCTGGATTTACGGCAGCCTTCTGCGGCCGATTGAGAAGATGGAGATCGCGGTAAAGAGTATCACAGAAGGAGAGCTGGATTTTGAGCTTCATCCAGAAAAAGACGACGAGATCGGGCAGCTGTGCAAGGACATTGAGGAAATGCGAAAAAGGCTGAAGGAGAACGCGGAAGAAAAGCTGAAAAATGATAAAGACAACAAAGAATTGATCAGTAATATTTCCCATGACCTGAAGACACCGATTACAGCAATCAAAGGATATGTGGAAGGGATTATGGATGGAGTGGCAGATACGCCGGAGAAAATGGACCGTTATATCAAAACGATCTACAACAAGGCAAATGAGATGAACACACTGATTAACGAGCTGACGTTCTACACAAAGATTGATACAAACCGGATTCCATACAATTTCGCCCCTGTCCGGGTCAATGACTATTTTAATGACTGTGCGGAGAATCTGTCTTCCGAACTCACAAATCAGGGCGTGGAATTTGGATATTTTAATTATGTTGAAGACGATGTCAAGATTATTGCGGATGCCGAGCAGCTGATGCGTGTTGTCAATAATATTATCAGTAATTCCCTGAAATATATGGACAAACAGCAGCCGCGGATCAACCTGAGGGTCAAAGATGTGGGTGACTTTATCCAGGTGGAGCTGGAGGATAACGGAAAAGGAATCGACGCGAAGGATCTGCCATATATTTTTGACCGCTTTTACCGGACGGATGCTTCCAGAAATTCATCCAAAGGCGGGAGCGGAATCGGGCTTTCCATTGTAAAAAAAATTATTGAAGAACATGGCGGAAAAATCTGGGCCACAAGCAGACCGGGCACAGGGACGGTAATGTACTTTGTCATCCGAAAATATCAGGAGGTACCAATTTATGAGTAAGATTTTTATTATAGAAGATGAAGAAGCGATCGCGGATCTGGAGAAAGACTATCTGGAACTCAGTGGATTTGAGGTAGAGGTGGAAAATGACGGAAACGCAGGACTGAAAAAGGCACTGGAAGAAGACTTTGATCTTCTGATTCTGGATCTCATGCTTCCGGGAGTAGACGGATTTGAGATCTGCAGGAAAGTACGTGATGAAAAAGATGTACCGATTATTATGGTATCTGCAAAGAAAGATGACATTGACAAAATCAGAGGACTCGGTCTTGGGGCAGATGACTATATGACCAAACCATTCAGCCCGAGCGAACTGGTGGCCAGAGTCAAGGCACACCTTGCAAGATATGAACGACTGATTGGAAGCCACGCGGAAGAAAATAAAATCATCGAAATCCGTGGACTGAAGATTGACACCACAGCAAGACGTGTGTGGGTTAACGGAGAAGAAAAAGCATTTACGACGAAAGAATTCGATCTCCTCGCATTCCTGGCGAGCCATCCAAACCATGTATACACCAAGGATGAACTCTTCAGCGAAATCTGGGATATGGAATCGATCGGAGACATCGCGACTGTTACAGTACATATCAAAAAAATCCGCGAAAAGATCGAGTACGACACATCCAAACCACAGTATATTGAAACCATCTGGGGAGTTGGATACCGCTTTAAAGTATAAAAGACAGAATTGTTTCTAAATTTTTGGGGACGTGTTCCGGTGCACCGGAACACGTCCCCAAAATTGTGTGCTTCCGGAAATTCGCGGAAAACGGGGGTTGACAGGGTGTTTCGATTATAATACTCTTAAAGCTGATAATAAAATTTTTATAAATTTCAGGTTAAATAATTAATATAGTAAGGGGATCATATGAGCGGAAAGAAAAGGAAACGCAGAAGGAGAAGAACGGGGAGACTGGCGCTTGGAATCGGATGTATGCTTTTGTCGGCAGGTGCGTTTGCTGCAGTGATCTATTTTAGCAATGCAGGGCGTGATGAGGCGGAGCAGGAGGGTGCTTCGCAGCAGACAAAAGAAGATTCGGCTACACGGGAAGAAGAGACAAAGACACAGGAAAGTGAGATTGATCAGAAGCTGGAGGAGCTGACGCTGCAGGAGAAGATTGCGCAGATGTTTATGATCACACCGGATGCTCTGACAGGTGTTCAGGGAACATGGAATCCGGGAGAGGTGACGGAAACGGCCTATAAGGAGCGGCCGGTGGGCGGTCTGATCATGATGGAAAATAATCTGGTCTCTCAGGATCAGATCAAGACGTGGAATGATACGATTACAGGATTTTCCAAAGAGGTGGTCGGAGTGGAGCCGTTCCTTTCCGTGGATGAAGAGGGCGGAACAGTAGCACGGATTGCGGGAAATGCGGCTCTTGGCATTGAGAATGTAGGAAATATGTCAGAGATTGGTGCATCCGGGGACAGTCAGAAGGCGTATGATGCGGGCGAGACGATCGGAACGTATCTGAAAGAGCTTGGCTTTAATATGGATTTTGCTCCGATGGCGGATGTCTGGACAAACCAGGAAAATACGATTGCGCAGTACCGGGCATTCGGATCGGATCCTGAGACAGTGTCAGAGATGGTATCCGAGGCGATAAAGGGATTCCACAGCCAGAGGATTTATACAGTGTCCAAGCATTTTCCGGGACACGGAGGAACGAGCGGGGATTCCCATGAGGGGACGGTGTATTTAAACAGCACGAAGGAAGAGTTGGAATCGTGCGAGTTCCTTCCATTTCAGGCTGCGATTGATGCGGACACAGAGTTTGTAATGGTTGGGCATATTTCTCTTCCGAATATTCTGGAGGATGATACACCGGCTTCTCTGTCCGAAGAAGTAGTGACAGAGATGCTGCGTAATGATCTGGGATTTGACGGGATCGTAATTACAGACGCTATGAATATGGGAGCAATTACAAATAATTATACATCTGCTGAGGCAGCGGTACAGGCTGTTCAGGCGGGAGTTGACATGATTTTGATGCCGCAGGATTTTGAGGATGCATATCAGGGAATTTTGAGCGCGGTAAATTCCGGCACAATATCGGAAGACCGGATCGATGAATCCGTAAGACGGATTCTGGAAGTGAAAATGGGAGAATCAGGAGAGAGCGCGTCATGATTACAAGTACAGCAAATCAGAAAATCAAGCGGATACTGAAGCTGCAGAAAAAGGCAAAAGCAAGAAATGAGGAAGGAATCTTTATCGTAGAGGGGATCCGGATGATGAAGGAAGCGCCGGAAAGCCGGATCAAAGAGCTGTATATTTCAGAGACATTTCTGCAAAAATATCCGGATCTGCCGGAACATTTAAAAAAGAAAGCGGAGATGGTAAGTGATCCAGTGTTTGCCCACATGTCGGATACAAAAACGCCGCAGGGAATTCTCGGGGTGATTCGGAGAATGTCCTGGACGATGGACGATCTTCTTCACGGAGAAGACGGAAGGGCACCTTTTCTGATGGTGCTGGATCATCTGCAGGACCCGGGAAATCTGGGAACGATTTTTCGGACGGCGGAGGGTGCCGGGGTGACAGGAGTGATCCTTGGTTCGAACTGCGCGGATCTTTATCAGCCCAAAGTCATCCGGTCCACGATGGGATCGATTTACCGGATGAGAGCAGTTTGTGTAGATGATATGAAAGAGACTGTTCGCCTTCTAAAACAACATGGAATTCACACGTATGCGGCACATCTGGATGACAGCCGTTTCTATGATGAGGAAGATTATACAAAACCGACGGCATTTCTTATTGGAAATGAGGGAAATGGTCTTCCGGAAGAGATATGTGCTGAGGCGGAGCACAAAATCAAGATTCCGATGCATGGTCAGGTAGAGTCTTTAAATGCGGCCATGGCAGCGGGAATTCTGATGTATGAGGTCTGCAGGCAGAGAAGAAAATAGAACAGACAGGGAAGGAAGACAGACAATCGGCGGGTGAGAGTTTTCGGTTTGATTATGAGGAGGAGCAGGATTTTGGGTCCTGCTTCTTGACGTTGAGCGTATTGACAATGTAAATACAAAAATGTAAAATAGAATACGGGAGGTGCAGAACAATGGCGAAGACATTTTTACAGGTACGGACAGATGAGAGAGACAAAGAGCAGGCCAGTGTGATTCTTGAGGAGCTCGGAACGAATCTGTCTTCTGTAGTGAATATGCTGTTGAAACAGATCATCATGACAAAAAGTATTCCGTTTGAAGTAAAAATGCCGCAGGCTTACACAGAACAGGAAAAGGCAGAAGAAGTCAAAGTTTCCATGGAGATGGAAAGGCTGACATTGACAGAAGAAGACCTGGAGCTGTTAAACCAGTACCGGAAAGCGGCAGACAAAGACAAATTCAGGGAGGAGATCCTGGCAGAATACGCGGAGGCATAAATGAGTGATACGATTTACTGTTATCCGGATTCGGACGTACTGATCAACAAGATGGACATCCGGGATCAGGCGAAACTGGAAGAGGCTGAGAGACGGCTAACAATGTTTCGCATGAGCGATTTGCTGGATGTTCCCGTGAAAGGTGATTTTGATTTGGATCACCTAAAGAGCATTCACAGATACCTGTTCCAGGATCTCTATTCCTGGGCAGGGGAGATCCGTACGGTTGATATTTCCAAATCGGCCGTCTTTTGCAAAGCACGTTTTATTGAGGGGCAGGCCGATGAACTGTTCGGAAAATTGAAAGAGGAGCATTACCTTGCAGGGCTTCCGAAAGAGCGGATTGTCAGACGTCTTGCCTATTATTTTTCCGAAATTAATGCGCTGCACCCGTTTCGGGAAGGTAATGGAAGGACACAGAGAGAGTTTATCCGGGAGCTTGCGCTGAAAAGAGGTTATGTAATCCGGTTTGCGCGGGTTTCCAGAGATGAGATGATGGAGGCGAGCAAGGAGTCTTTCCTGTGCAGATATGAAAAAATGGAGGCACTGTTCTGGAAGGCAGTGCAGTAAATGATAAAGGTAAAAAGGACTGCCCGGCAGAGAGAAAGATATTTCTGCCGGGCGGTCTTTTTGCAGTTATAGTTTTTTCGACAGATATAGTATGAGATCATCGTCGTTACAGCAGTCTGTATAAGGTTCACAGATATGATCTCCATACCAGACGCCGCTTCCGTCCGGAATGTATCCGCGTTTGATGTACATTCTCTGGGCACTTCCATAGCCGCTGTGAAGTCCGACACCAAGATAGACCGTATCGGCAAATCCGGCGGCAATCTGTTCCGCGGTATCCATCAGAAGAGAGCCAATCCCATGGTTCCGGTATTTTTTCAGGACACCAAAATCCACAAGCTCCGGCAGCCCTTTCCCTGCAAAGGCGCCCCGGTCAGAATCCGGGTAGATGCTGATATAACCGGCTGTCTGCCCCTGGTATTCGGCAGCCAGTGCCACGGCTTTTCCCTCTGCCTGATCCTGAAGACGCATGTCATATTTTTCCCGGGTCACATGGTCGCCCTGGAACTGTTCTTCCTCTGCAAGAATCTGCGCATCATCCGGGACCAGCGTCCGAATCAGGATGATGCCGTCATCATAATAAATCATAATACTCCTCCCTGCGCATTTGATAATTTGATTTTATCATACTATTGTGAGTTTATCACCGAAAAATCTGAAAAATGTGTTATGATAATGATAAATAAAGAGGACGAACAAAAGGAGGCGTATGATATGAAACTGAAAGACAAAGTTGCATTGATTACCGGAGGGAGCCGCGGAATCGGATTTGCTACAGCAAAACGTTTTCTCGAAGAAGGAGCAAAAGTGATTGTGGCTGCCAGCAGGCAGGAGACGGCGGATAAAGCAGTCGCTCAGCTGAAAGAGAGCGTTCCGGGAGCATCCGTGGAGGGAATCTGTCCGGATCTTTCCAGTCTGGAATCTGTACGGGAAGCTGTAAAAGGCATACATGACACATACGGACGAATCGATATTCTTGTCAATAATGCGGGAGTTTCGGACAGCGTACCGTTTACAGAATATACGGAAGACTTGTTCGACAAGGTTATGAATCTGAACGTGAAGGGCGTGTTTAATGCATCCAGAGCAGTTGTGGATTATATGGTGGAGCAGGGCGAAGGTGTCATTTTATCCACTTCGTCAATGGTAAGTATTTCTGGACAGGCAGCAGGTGTGGCTTATCCGACTTCCAAATTTGCAGTAAATGGAATGACAATCTCGCTGGCACGGGAACTTGGCCCGAGAGGAATCCGCGTCAATGCGGTGGCACCGGGAATTACGGAGACGGATATGATGAAAGCGGTACCGAAAGAAGTGATTGATCCGTTGATTGCGCAGATTCCGCTCCGCCGTCTCGGGCAGCCGGAAGATATTGCCAACGCATTTGTATTTCTGGCATCAGAGGAAGCATCCTATATTACAGGAGTGATTCTGAGTGTAGACGGCATGAGCAGGGCATAGAGATACTGTTCTTGAAAAAACGATTGTTTTAAATCAAAGGGGCTGTCGGGAAACGAAATTCCCGGCGGCTTTGTCTGCGCATTTGCCGAAGAATGCAGATGAAAAGAGGAATTGCAGATTGCGAAAAAAAGCTGGATTTTTTTACCGACATGGATTATACTAAAAACAGTAATTATTATTTTTGTCAGACATAACCGGAGGTTAGAGAATGAAAGCACTGAAACTAAGGGAGAATTTTTACTGGACAGGAATTGTAGATGCCGATCTGCGTGTATTTGACATTATCATGTACACAGAATTTGGAACAACATACAATTCTTACGTTCTGAAAACAGGGGACAAGACCATCCTCTTCGAAACTGCAAAAGAGAAATTTTTCGATGATTATCTGGAAAAACTCAAAGAAATTACCGATGTGGAGAGCATTGACTATCTTGTTGTAGAGCACACCGAGCCGGACCATGCAGGCAGTGTGGAGCGGCTTCTGGATCTGAACCCGGGCATGAAAATCATCGCTACAGGCTGCGCCCTTGGATTTCTGAAAGAGATCGTAAACAGAGACTTTACCGGAATTCCGGCAAGAGACAACATGACAATGAAGATCGGAGACCGTACGCTCCGTTTCCTCTTTGTACCGAACCTGCACTGGCCGGATACGATGTATACTTATATTGAAGAAGAACAGATTCTTGTTACCTGTGATTCATTCGGATCCCATTACGGATTTGACGATGTCCTGCTGAGCAAGGTGACAGACTGGGAAGGCTATATGAGAGCCACAAAATATTATTATGATAATATTATCGGGCCGTTCAAGCCGTTCATGTTAAAAGCACTGGAAAGAGTGCGCGAGCTGGATATTTCCATGATCTGCACCGGACACGGACCGGTTATCGATGATAAGATTGACTTTATTCTGAATACCTACGAAGAGTGGAGCACAGTAGTCAATCCAAATCCGAAGAAAACGGTGATCATGCCATATGTCAGCGCCTACGGATATACCAAATCCCTGGCGGAAAAGATTGCAGAAGGAATCCGTGCAAGCGGGGATATCGATGTGCGGGCTTATGATATGGTAGAGGCTGATCAGGCAAAAGTACTTGAAGAGCTTGGATTTGCGGACGGTATTCTGTTCGGGTCACCAACAATCGTCGGAGAAGCCCTGAAACCGATCTGGGATCTTACAACTTCCATCTTTGCGGGAACACACGGCGGAAAACTCGCCAGCGCATTCGGAAGCTATGGATGGAGCGGAGAGGCCGTACCGCATCTGATCGAAAGACTGAAACAGCTGAATATGAAGGTAACAGAAGGATTCCGTGTACGGTTTAAACCAGACGAAAATCAGCTTCAGGATGCCTTTGATTACGGATTTAACTTCGGATGCCTTCTTCAGGAAAAAGAGAATCCAAAGAAGAAAAAAGGAGCAAGGACACTGGTAAAATGTCTTGTCTGCGGCGCTGTTTTTGATTCCTCCATTGACATCTGCCCGGTTTGCGGAGTAGGACCGGAAAACTTTGTGGAAGTGGAGGCGGAAGAGAACGAATTTTCCAATGATACAAAGAATTTCTATATCATTCTCGGAAACGGAGCAGCAGGCCACTATGCAGCAGAAGCGATCCGGAAGAGAGACCGTACCGGAACCATTACAATGATTTCCAATGAACCTTACCGGACATACAACCGTCCGATGCTGACCAAATCCATCATGGCAGGTCTGAATGAAGAACAGATCGCAGTGGAAGACGCATCCTGGTACGAAGAAAATCATATTTACCAGATTCTTGGACACGAAGTAGTCAAAATCGATCCGGAAGCAAAAGAAGTACATCTGGATGACGGAAGCAAATATCATTATACAAAACTGATTTATGCACTGGGATCCGAATGTTTCATTCCGCCGATCAAAGGAGCGGACAAAGACGGAGTCATTGCAATCCGGAGGCTTTCCGATACAAAGAAAGTAGCAGAGAAATTAAAAGAGACAAAACACGCAGTTGTCATCGGCGGAGGCGTTCTCGGCCTGGAGGCGGCATGGGAACTCAAAAAATCCAGATGCGAAGTGACAGTGCTGGAACTGGCACCGGTACTGATGGGACGCCAGCTTGATAAAACGGCAGGAGAAATGCTCAAGAAGATCAGCGAAGGACAGGGAATCCAGATCCACACCGGCGTACAGATCGAAGCCATCGAAGGCGGCGAAAAAGCAGAAGGCGTACGCCTCGCTGACGGCACCGTGATCCCGGCTGAACTCGTTATCGTATCCTGCGGCGTAAGAGCAAACACCGCACTTGCAAAAGAAGCAGGCATCGAGACAGACCGAGCAGTGATTGTCAACGAGAAGATGGAAACAAACATTCCGGATATCTACGCATGCGGAGACTGCGCACAGTACGAAGGCATCAATTACGCCATCTGGCCGCAGGCAGTAGAAGAAGGAAAAACAGCCGGAGCACAGGCGGCAGGAGACGACAACACCTACAGCACCGTACCGGCAGCATTAAGCTTCCACGGCATGAACACCGCCCTCTTCGCAGCAGGCGATAACGGACAAAATCCGGACCTCATCTACAAAACCGTAGAATACAAAGACGAAGGAAAAAAACAGTACCAGAAATACTACTTCCTCAACAACCGCCTCTGCGGCGTCATCCTCATCGGAGACACCAGCCGCATGGCAGAAATGACCGAAGCATTAGAACATCACAGACAGTATAAAGAAATAATTAAATAATGCTAATATTGGGGACGTGTTCCGATGCACCGGAACACGTCCCCGAAACGTAAAAAAGGCCCGAAAGCCGCATAAAATAAGGGTAAACTCAAATTATCAGATTTTTTTCATTGGGGACAGGTTCCGAAACGCCGGAACACGTCCCCAAAAAATTAACCAAAAAAACATCAGATTAGCCGCTTCTTTTTGAATATAATGACACATAGTATGATTACGAGGATGCAGAGTATAACCACACTGCTATAGCCGTTGTCGAGCCCCGGCATGTTTTTGAAGTTCATTCCAAACCATCCGGTGATGAGGGTGAGCGGGAAGAAGATGGTGGAAATTACGGTCAGGAACTGCATGTTGTTGTTCTGCCGGGCATCGATCTGGGACTGGTAGGCTTCTTTAATCTGCTGTGCGTAATCCAACAGATGGTTTGTTTTACTCAGCAGCCGGTCGGCCCGGTCTCCGATCGTGCCAAAATACTTGAGATGCTTCTTGATAAAAAAGCCATTTTCATTCTCTTCAAGTGCGCGTCCAAGATCCATGATTTCATCATAATAGCTGCGGAATGTGAGCAGTTCGCGCCGCAGGGGAATCAGTTCGTGCTGAAAGTTTTTTACTTTTTCCTGTATGACATCCTCTTCCATTTGAAACAGTCGTTTTTCATAATTGCTCAGAATTTCCGGATCCAGACTGATAAACTCAGAAATATAATTATAGAGGAACCGTTCTTTTGTCTCCCCCTGATGTGCTTTCTTCTGCTGTATTCGATATATCAGCCGGTCGGAGAATCCATCATCATCTACGATTACGATATTATGACGATTGACAAAGAGGTAAATGCGGTATCTGCTTCCGAGGACATCTGCCAGTTTGGGAATGCAGAAAGTGCTTACGAGACATTCCTGCTGGGTTTCCAGTTTGCAGAACCGGATTTTGGATAAGGAAATTTCATTTTCATATATGATATTTGCCTGCTCCAGAATATCCGGAGCATGTTTGGAGTCTGTTACAAATATTGCAGGCTCCCGCGCTGTTTCCCATTCGGAAAATGGAATGGGAAGGAGTTGTTCTCCATATTGATAAATCATAAAATCACCTGTATTTCCTGTTTTGTTGTTTGATTATAAAAGTAACCTGTAAATAAAGTGCAAATATTATGTTAGATCTGTGTAAATCATTCCGAATCCTGATCCGGCTGCGGGCGATGGCTCCGGTCTGCCATGGCCTTGATGGAGGAGGCGTACTCGGAAGGTGTCATTCCGGTTACCTTTTTAAACTGCCTGGAAAAATAGTGGATGGAGGTGTAACCGAGTTTTTCTGATATCTGTGTAAAATTCATCTGTTCGGTGCGTATCAGTTCCTTTGCAGCTTCGATCTTCATATTGGAAAAGTATTCGATGATGCCAAGACCGGATTTTTTGCTGAATATTTTCTGGAGCTGAGATCTTCCGATCAGATTGTCTTTGCAGATTGTTTCGATCGTAACCCTTCCGGAGAGGTGCTGGCCGAGGTAGGCAACGACCCGGTTAAAGACCTCTGTATCGATATTTTCTTTCATGGTCTTGTCCGGCTTGTCCGGCTTTTCTTCTGCCGGGGTGGAAAGATCGGAATATTTCCGGTAGAAATAGATCATCAGTTCCTCCAGATAAAGCTGAATCAGCTGGCCGGAAGCAGGAGGCTGAGAAGACTTTGGACGGAGCACTGTCTGATATGGATCGTCAAGCCGGCCCTCCAGAAAATTGCCGGCTTCTGTAATGATCCGGGCGAGCAGGCTCCTGGCAAAATCGTCGGTTCGTAAAATCTTTTTCCGGAAAAAGTTCATTATCGGGCTTTTTGAGGAAAAGGAGATGACGATCAGATTTGGCGCAATACTTCCATTTGCCTTTACCCAGTGAAATTCATTCGGCTCGTGAAAAGCAATGTCCCCCTTTTTCAGTGTGTAGATCTGATCACCGGCGCCGATGGTGACTTCCCCTTTATCCACACAGACAAATTCCCAGAAATTATGAGATTCTCCAGGAAAAGAAAAAGTACTCATGTATTCAAAATAATGAAGGGAAAATAACTGGTCAATAAGCAGTTCTTTTCGAAAAGAAATTCCTTTATATGTCATCGCATCCATCGCCTTTCT
The DNA here is from genome assembly GCF_002161525.1 of Drancourtella sp. An57. NCBI lineage: Bacteria > Bacillati > Bacillota > Clostridia > Eubacteriales > Oscillospiraceae > Drancourtella > Drancourtella sp. An57. The sequence goes on along the minus strand of NZ_NFHY01000001.1, from coordinate 144,729 downwards.
AATTATCATACGCTATCGGTTTCTTCTTGTCTCCATCATAGCCCATTCCGGTATAAAATGTCAAAGCAAAAATGCAGATTGTACAAATGAAATCAAATATCAGACAAAGATTTTTCCTCGGTTTTATCATACAATGATGTCAGAAACAAAAAGCGTGAAGAGGAACGGAAAAGTTCTGAAAAAAATAAGGAGGTTTCGGATATGAAAAAACCAGTTTTAGTAATTATGGCAGCAGGAATGGGAAGCAGATACGGCGGATTAAAGCAGATCGACCCTGTTGATAAAGAAGGACACATTATCATGGATTTCTCTATCTTTGATGCGAAGCGTGCAGGATTTGAGAAAGTCGTATTTATTATTAAAAAAGAGAACGAAGCTGATTTTAAAGAGGCAGTAGGAAAGAGAATGGAAGAGATCATGGATGTTGCGTATGTATTCCAGGATCTGAATAACATTCCGGAGGGCTTCGAGGTGCCGGAAGGACGCGTGAAACCTTGGGGTACTGCACATGCTGTTTTAAGCGCCATCGATGAAGTGGACGGACCGTTCGCGGTTATCAATGCGGACGACTACTACGGACGCCATGCGTTTGAAGTGATTTACAACTATCTGACAACACACGAAGATGACGATAAATACCGTTACACGATGGTTGGTTACCGTCTGAAAAATACAGTTACAGACAATGGCCACGTGGCACGAGGAATCTGCGAGCTGGATGAGAACAAACAGCTTGTTGCAATTAATGAAAGAACACGCATCGAGAAGAGAGACGGAGGCATCGCCTACTCTGAAGATGATGGGGAAACATGGGTATCTGTAGATCCGGACACACTTGTATCCATGAATATGTGGGGATTCACAAGAAGTATTCTGGACGAGATCAAGGCAGGATTCCCGGCATTCCTTGAGAGTGGCCTGAAAGAAAACCCGATGAAGTGCGAATACTTCCTCCCGGCTGTTGTAAGCAAACTGCTTGGAGAAGAACGTGCAACAGTAACTGTTCTGGAATCGGAAGACAAATGGTACGGTGTAACTTATAAGGAAGACAAACCGGTTGTTGTAGCTGCCATTCAGGCACTTAAAGACGCAGGAGTATATCCGCAGAAATTATGGGAGGACAAATAGAGATGGCGCGTGTAAATAAAGTACAGATCGATGAAGCGATTGCAAATTTTCAATACGAAGGAATGCTGATTGATGAAAGACCGTACGGAAACGGACATATCAATGATACATTTCTTCTGACATTTGAGATTGCAGAGATGGGAAAGATCAAAGTGATTCTTCAGAGAATGAATAAAGAAGTATTCACAGACCCGGTAGCTCTGATGGAAAATATTATCGGAGTAACATCCTATCTGAGAAAGAAGATCATTGAAAACGGCGGAGATCCGGACAGAGAGACACTTAATGTTATTCCGGCCGTAGACGGTAAGCCGTACTTTGTTGACTATAAAGGAGAATACTGGCGTTCCTACAAATTTATCACAGATGCTTCCAGCTACGATCAGGTAGAAAAACCGGAAGACTTTTACCAGAGTGCATATGCATTCGGAAACTTCCAGAGACTTCTGGCGGATTATCCGGCAGACAGCCTGCATGAGACAATCAAAGGCTTCCATGATACAAAAGCAAGATTTGAAACATTTAAAAGGGCGGTAGAGGCGGATGTCTGCGGACGCGCAAAATATGTACAGGATGAAATCAATTTTGTTCTGGAACATGAGGACGTGGCAAATGTATTCGGAGAACTTCTGGAAAAGGGAGAAATTCCGCTTCGTGTTACACATAATGATACAAAGTTAAATAACGTTATGATTGACAACCTGACCGGAAAGGGCATCTGCGTCATCGACCTTGATACAGTAATGCCGGGTCTTGCGATGCATGACTTTGGTGATTCCATTCGTTTTGGTGCAAGTACAGCGGCAGAGGATGAACAGGATTTAAGCAAAGTATCCTGTGATATGAATCTGTTCGACGTATATGTAAACGGATATCTGGAAGGATGCGGCGGCAAGCTCACTCCAAGAGAAGTTGAGCTGCTTCCGATGGGTGCCAAAGTGATGACATTCGAGTGCGGTATGCGGTTCCTGACAGACTATCTCGAAGGCGATCATTATTTCAAGATCCACAGAGAAAACCACAATCTGGACAGATGCAGAACACAGTTTACACTGGTCAAGGATATGGAAGCAAAGTGGGATACAATGAACGAAATCGTGAAAAAGTATCAAAAATAGTGAAAAGTGTGATATAATCAACCTGATAATGTAAGAAATGAATCAATTTATCAAGGAGGAAAAGGCATGTCTATTTTAGTAACAGGAGGGGCGGGCTTTATTGGAAGCCATACCTGTGTGGAACTTTTAAATGCAGGATATGAAGTGGTTGTTGTGGACAATTTATATAACTCTTCTAAAGAAGCTCTGAGAAGAGTGGAAGAAATCACAGGCAAAACCGTGAAATTCTATGAAGCAGACATCCGCGACAAAGAGGCAATGAATGAAATTTTCGATAAAGAAGAAGACATCGAATCTGTTATTCATTTTGCAGGACTCAAGGCAGTAGGAGAATCTGTTGTAAAACCGATCGAATACTATGACAATAATATTGCCGGTACACTTGTGCTGTGTGATGTTATGAGAAATCACGGCGTGAAGAATATTATTTTCAGCTCTTCTGCAACGGTTTACGGAGATCCGGCATTTATCCCGATCACAGAAGAATGCCCGAAAGGAACATGTACCAACCCATACGGCTGGACAAAATGGATGTTAGAGCAGATCCTGACGGATTTACATACAGCAGATCCGGAATGGAACGTGGTACTGCTCCGCTACTTCAATCCGATCGGTGCGCATAAGAGCGGAAAAATCGGCGAGGATCCGAAAGGAATCCCGAACAACCTGATCCCGTACATTACTCAGGTTGCTATCGGCAAATTAGAGAAACTCGGCGTATTCGGAAATGATTACGATACTCATGACGGCACAGGAGTGCGCGATTACATCCACGTTGTAGACCTTGCTATTGGACATGTACGCGCTGTAGAAAAGCTGAAAGAAAAAGCGGGCGTATCCGTATACAACCTGGGAACAGGAAATGGATATTCCGTACTTGACATGGTAAAAGCATTCAGCAAGGCATGCGGAAAAGAAATCCCATACGAGATTAAACCGCGCCGTGCAGGAGACATTGCAACCTGTTACTGTGACGCTACAAAGGCGAAGAATGAACTGCACTGGGTAGCAGAACGCGGACTGGAAGAAATGTGCGAAGACTCCTGGAGATGGCAGAGCCAGAATCCGGATGGATATGGAGATAAATAATATAAAAATGGAAAAAACAGCAGGGAGAAACTTAAATGTTTCTCCCTGTATCGTCTCCTCGAAGTGACCGGCTGATGCCTTTGACGGAGGATGAATACTCCAACGGGGACATTCCGGTTGCTTTTTTAAATTGTTTGGAAAAATACTGCAGCGAGCTGTAGGAAAGAAAATATGCAATCTCTGTAAAATTCATCGTACCATCACGAATAATATCCTTGGCACGTTCGATTTTCATATTGTTAAAATATTCAATAACGCCGCAGCCCTTTTCTTTGTGAAACAGGGACTGCAGGGCAGAACGGCTTAGAGAATGTGCCTCACAGATATCTGAGATTGTAAGCTGTTCGCAGATGTGAAATTCCATATATTCAATGATTTTTTCTATACGTTCACTCTTATTCATTACGCGTTCTGGAGAAATCTTTGGCACCGGGTTTTGCGGAGAAACATTTTGGGTGTTGGCGTGATTCCTTGCAACGGTGATCAGGAAAAACTCCAGATAAAGAAGAATCAGCTGTTCAGAGCCGAACGGTGTATTGGGGCGCAGTTTAACCTGTTCGATGGATGGAAGGTTCATCGGAGTGGCAAGTGTTTCGCGTGCAATGCTGATCAATTTGGATATGAGGGTACGTTCTTCCATTGTCAAAGTACAACGTTTCTGCCTGAATATCTGCATAGCAGAAGAGTGGGTAACGAATGATACGGCAACAAGATTCGGAGATGTATTGCCGACAGATTCGATTGCATGAAATTCGTTTGGCTCGTGGAAGATGATATCACCCGCATGAAGAAGATACTGTTCCTCACCGGCCTGGATCCGGACACTTCCCTTGTCTACATAGGCAAATTCCCAGAAATCATGAGCTTCGCCATGAAAAATAAAATCCCGTATGTATTCAAAATAATGTATGGTAATAATGGAATTAATGACAATTTCTCTTTTTAAATGTGTTTTTACATAGGTCATGAAGCTGCCTCCTTTTCGTTATTGTAGCAGAATATGGATAATAAGACAAGAAAATCAGATAATAAGGCAAGCGGGTTTATGCAAAACCATGTATAATTGGAAATACAATAGGGTGAAACTGAACAAAATGGACAAAAAGGAAGGAAATTGGTATGATTGAGATCACGAAAGCAGGTACAACTCTTATATTCGATGAGAATAAGCTGACCTTTGAGATGCGAAGAGATCAGGAAGCATGGAGATGGGCCGGTAATTATGTACCGAAGATGATTTGTGAAGAAGGAGAATTTCTGTTTCAGGATGCCAGCAGAATTTCACATGAAAAAGCCGAGAACGGAACGGGAAGCGGAATCCTCAGTGTTTATGAGGGATTTTGTGTAAACGGTACAGAAACTCCTTACACCTTTGAAACATTTGTGTGGATTGAAGAGGCAACAGGGGACGTGTTTTTTGAGTGGATTCCTGTAAAAGAAGAGGGGCTTCAGGTACAGAAAGTACTCTGGCCGGGTGAAATGGAATTTGAAGAAGCGAAAGAAGACTGGTATACACTTCTGAACCAGGAACAGGGCATGTTGATCCCGAATACATGGCCGCAGGAGTTAAAGCCGGTGATTTTTGACGGATTTTTCGAAACTGCAGGAGGATATATGCCGTGGTTTGGCCAGGTACGAGGACGTGCAGGATATATTGCGATCTGTGTAACGCCGTGGAATGCAGGATATCAGGCAGAGCATCCGGCAAACGGACCATATTCTCATGTCAGCGTGAGATTTGAGCCAAGTCTTGGAAAAATGGATTACAGAAGAATTATGAAATATACTCTGTTATCTGACTGCGATTATAATGATCTTTGTAAAGTATACAGAAAGTATGTCAATGAACAGGGAAGACTCAGAACACTGGAAGAAAAAGCAGCAAGAAATCCTTCTGTAAATGACCTGATCGGATGTGCATTTGTACATAAGGGAATCAAGACGGAAGTGCAGCCGAATTCTGATTTCTTTGACCCGGAAAATCCGGAGAAAAACAACCATCTGACTACATTTGAAACAAGAGAAAAGGAAATCCGTCATCTCCATGATCTCGGCGTAGAAAAGCTGTATCTGCATCTGGACGGATGGGCACAGCCGGGATACGATAATCAGCATCCGGATTACCTTCCGGCATGTAAAGAGGCCGGTGGATGGGAAGGCATGAAATCTCTGGCAGATACCATGCATGAATGCGGATACATGTTTGGAATCCATGATCAGTACAGAGATTACTATCTGGCAGCTCCAAGCTTTGATGAAAATTATGCTTGCCGTCTCACAGATGGAAGCATTCCAAAACATCAGAGATGGGCGGGCGGACCACAGTCCTATCTGTGTGCGACACAGGCTCCTTACTATGTAAAGAGAAACTTCCAGGAAATTGAGAAAAACGGAATCCGTCTGGATGGTGCTTATCTGGACGTATTTACATGTAATGAGGGAGACGAGTGTGATAATCCGATGCACAGAATGACAAGAAGAGACTGTTATGAATTCCGTGCAAAATGCTTTGAATACCTTCTTTCAAAAGGAATTCTTCCAAGTTCTGAAGAGGTAAGTGACTGGGCAGTACCAAGTCTGGTATTCTGCCACTACGCGCCGTATGATTTCATGCTGCGCCAGCCGGGAGAACCAAAGCAGGGAATTCCGGTACCGCTTTATAACCTTGTTTATCATGACTGCGTGATTGAACCGTGGATGATGGATAAAGTAAGCGAGGAAGAAGACTACATGCTGTATGCGCTTCTGAACGGCGGAGCGCCTTACCTGATCCGTGACGCCGCTTATCCGAACTTTGACGGCGCATTTGAAGCAGGCGTGGAATTAAAACTGGAAGAAGATATCAAACGCTGCAAAGTGGTTTCTGATCTTCATGAGAAAGTTGCAAAATGCGAGATGGTACGTCATGAGATGGTAGACAACAATCCGATGATTCAGCGGACTACGTTCTCAGACGGAACGCAGGTAACGGTTGACTTTGAGAAACAGACATACGAGATTGCTTAAAAAGTAAATATAAATGAAAATGGCGGAATTTATGTGACAGCATTGAAATCATATAGATTCCGCCGTGTTTTTAAGCGGCACTTTATTGTGCTAATATACAAAAATCAAACTGAAAAAATAGGACAAGGTGTACAGACAAAACAAATGATAAGAATGTGTATTATGCAATTAGACTAAAAGCAGGATGATTTGACAATATAACAGGACGATAGGAAAAGCATTTGTGCATAAAAAACTATATAATTAAGTCAATCGATAGTTGAAAATTACAATATAAAGGAAGAAAGTGAGGGGTAATGTTGGGCGGTAAGATTACAATTGCTTTGGCAGGTCTGGGAAGCCGTGGGAAAGATACTTACGCACAGGCGGTAAAAAAGTTTCCGGAGAAAATGGAAATTGTAGCAATCGCAGACATCGATCCTGATAAGGTAAAGGAAGTGGCGGAAGAGTTCCATATTCCTCAGGAAAGATGCTTCGTAAGTGCGGAAGATCTGATTGCACAGGACAAGCTTGCTGATGTGATGTTCATCACAACGCAGGATCAGCAGCATGTAAGGCAGGCTATACCGGCGTTGAGAAAAGGATATCATCTGCTTCTTGAAAAGCCGATATCACCGGATCTGGATGAGTGCAGAGAATTGGTTAAAGTCGCGAAAGAATGCGACAGACAGGTTATTGTATGTCATGTGCTCCGATATACACCTATCTACTCTAAAGTAAAGGAAGTTATTGATTCGGGAGTAGCGGGTGATATTGTTTCAGTTATGTCTATTGAAAATGTAGGATACTGGCATCAGGCACATAGTTTTGTCAGAGGAAACTGGAGAAATTCCAATACGACCAGCCCTATGATTTTGCTCATGTGAGATAAAGAAGTAAAAGAAGTGTAAAAAATTTTGCCGTTCCCTGTCCGGCTGACTGCCGGACGGGTCGGGCTTTAGTCGGGCAACTCTACCTTGCCGACAAAAGAATAATAGATTTCGATTTCCTGTCTGCGGAGCTTCCCCCGGCGTTTCCCGTCCAGTGCTTCCGATTCGTGGATTACGATTTTCTCCACAAACTCCCGTAACAGGGTAGGGGTGAGTTCCTCAAAGCTGGTGTACTTGCGTACCACTTTCATAAACTTTTCAGCGTTTGCCGTGGCTTCCAGTGTCCTTGAAAGCTCGCCCTGCAGAACGGCGGCACGCTCTTTCAGTTCCTTTTGCTCGGCTTCGTAGTCTGCCGACAATTCCGTGAAACGCTCGTCTGAAATGCGTCCGGCTACACTGTCCTCATACAGCCGCTTGAAGATTGCGGAAAGCTCGCCTATACGCTTCTCGGCGGCTTCCAGCTCTTTCTTCTTGGCGGCGTTCCGGCGTTTGCTCCCGTCCTCGGTCTGCTCGGTCAACAGCTTCATAAACCGGGTTTCATGCTTGGCGGCATAGCTGGTGACTTTCCGCAAATTCTCCGTCACTCCCTCGGTCAAAAGGTCGGTGCGGATAAAGTGCGCCGTACAGTCTGCCGTGCGCTTCTTGTAGCTGCCGCATATGTAGCAGTCCTGTTTCCGCTTGTCCGTCTGATACCTCTGCTGGTACATGACGCTGCCGCAATCGGCACAAAAGAGTATGCCGGAGAACAAGCCCACTTCATCATAGCGGTTGGGGCGTTTACGCTGCTTGCGTAGCTCCTGCACACGCTCCCATGTGTCACGGTCTATGATGATTTCGTGGTGGTTCTCAAAAACCGCCTGCTTGTCCTCGCTATTGTAGATAATCTTGCTGCATTTGTAGGATTGGGTGGTGGTCTTGAAGTTCACAAGGCAGCCCGTGTATTCCCGGTTTTCAAGGATATGCACCACGGTATTCGCCGCCCACTTGCACTCATAGCCGGGGTGGTAACGGCGTGTGCTTCCCGTCCGGCGGTATTCCAGCGTTCCCGGCGTGGGGATTTGCTGCTCCGTGAGCATACGGGCTATCTTGGTCGGACCGTTCCCGGCAAGGCAGAGGCTGTATATCTGCTTCACCACGGGGGCAGCTTCCTCGTCAATGATGAAATTTTCGTCCTCGTCCATGAGGTAGCCGTACACGGGCTTGCTTGTGACGGGCTTCCCACTCATTCCTTTTGACCGCTTCACGGCTCTGATTTTCTTGCTCGTATCTCTCACCAGCCATTCGTTGAAAATGTTACGCAAGGGGGCAAAATCATTCTCGCCCTGTGCGCTGTCAACGCCGTCATTGATTGCAATGAAACGGACGTTTTTCTGTGGGAAAATCATTTCCGTGTACATTCCCACTTGTAAATAGTTTCGCCCTAACCTTGACATATCCTTTACGATAACCGTTCCCACAAGCCCCGCTTCAATGTCGGCAAGCATGGACTGGAAGCCGGGTCTTTGGAAATTTGCCCCCGAAAATCCGTCGTCCGTGTACCATTTCAGATTCGTAAAGCCGTTCTGTTTGGCGTAGGCTTCAAGGATTCTTTTCTGGTTGCTTATGGAATTGGATTCCCCGGAAAGCTCGTCCTCATGGGATAATCTCGGATAAAGGGCAGTAATGAGTTGCTGGGTGGTCTGTCTTAACATAGATTCCTCCGTTTCCGACAGCCAGCCCACTATTCCGTAAGTCCATTATACCATAGGGCGGGGCTGGCTGTACAGTCCTTTTTGCTACTTTATGTCGAAAAATATCACGGTTTTTTATTAAGGCTTGTCGCAATAAATGTGAGGTGGAAAATTGGGGCTTCATGTGCTATACTTTACTAAAATCAAAAACCAATTTACAGACAGAGAGGGTCAACATGGACGAAAAAAACAATGTAACAGAGCAGTTAAAGGAACTTATTACCGTATACGGTTTTAACAAAAACACGCTTTCCCAATATTTGGGATTACCGCTAGACAGCATAGAGGATTTGTCGAATGGAAACATTGACTTTCTGCCGGACGATTGCTCATATCGGTTTAGGCTGTTTAACAAAATCTCGTTCCTTTATGCAAGCGCAACAGAGGACAAGGATTTGAAATTAACCGCATTTTTACAAGTGCTTCTTTCACATCATGGCTTGTCTAAGAAAACGATTGCTGCTATGGCTGGTGTGGAAACAAAAGACATTGAAAGACTTTTATCAAACCCGCCCAAAAAAGTATCTGAGGAAATCAAATTCAAAATAGCAGTTACCGTTATGTCATTGCGCTTTTTCTTAAAAGATTGTGAGCCACAATTATAAATCCCCTGTTCCGGCGGTCATACTCCACGGCATGACCGCTTTTTCATGCCCTGTTTATGCGGTAAAAGGCGGCTTGTGTCCGGCTACGCTTTCCGCTTCCAGCACTTTCATCATCTTGTCGGCGGCGGTGGCGGTAGTGTCCTGTTTGAAATAGCCGGAAACCACAAGGACAGTGTTCCCCCGGCGTACTTCGGTGATGCAATCCGGGCGGCGGGCGGGGCGGTCTTTCTTCGTGGTGTCGGTCATAGGCAAATCTCCTTTCCATTCAGCAGCATTTTAAGCTGTTCCATTTTTTCCCTTGCTTTGGCTTTCCTGAAATTCTCCCCGGTAATACAGACAGGGGTACACATTTCAATAAGGCGGTCATAAATGCGGGCGTGGGCGGTGTCCTCCGGGTTCTGCAATTCTTCCAGCGTCAAATTCGTGGTGACAATCAGCGGCTTTTGGCTGCGGTATCGGCTGTCAATCACGTTGTAGACCTGCTCTAAGCCGTATTCTGTGCCACGCTCCATGCCGAAATCGTCAAGGATAAGCAAAGGGAAGCTGCAAAGGCGGGATATGTATTCGTTCCTGTCCTTATAGCTGGCGGCAAGGTCATTGAGGATAAGGGCAAAGTTCGTCATGCACACGGAAATTTCTTTCTCCATGAGGGCATTGGCGATACACCCGGCAAGGTAGCTCTTGCCCGTGCCGACTTCTCCCCACAAAATCATTCCGTGGTTTCCGTCCTTTATCTGCTCCCATTGTTCCACATAGCGGCGGGCTTTCTCCATTTGGGGACATTTGCCGTTGTCATTCCCGAAAGTCCAGCTTTTCATAGCCGGGTCGGTGAAGCCCTTTCTTTTTAGCCGTTCTACTTCCTCCCGGTGCTTCTGCTCCCGGTCTGCGGCTTCCAGCGTTTCCCGGCGTTTGCGCTGGCAGTCACATTCTTTTGGGTGTCGGTCACGTCCGAAAATCGTCTTGCCCTCCGGGAAGTAGGCTTCTTTGGGCTGGCGGCAGCTCCCGCAATATAAAAGCCCGTCCTCGCCCGTGTAGTCCTCCGGCTCTGCTTCCTGTGCCGTGGCAAGCCGGAAAATGGCGTTATCATAATCACTCATAAAATCGTCCTCCTTGTTCATGGTCTTTTACGTCCTGTTTACAGGACGTTCTATCGCTGTAATCAAAGGCTCTCGCCCTCTTTGTAGGTATAATCGGGGATTCCCTTTTTCGGGTTCTCCTTTTTCTCCCGGTTTAACCAGCGGCGCAATGCAGCGGCATGGCACACATAATCATTTCCGCTGGCGGCTATGTACTCGCTCATTTCCTCAATGAACCGTTCCAGCCTGTCCGGGTATTCCTCTTTCAGCTCCGTATACTCGGATTTGGAGAGGAAAATATTTTTATATCTTCCAAACGGGGTGGGCGGCTCCCCACTCGCTCCTTTTAGTTGGTTCTCTTTTAGTTGGTTTATAGTAAGTTGGTTAGGGGTCGGTTTTCCGTCCAACGCAAAGGTCGGTTTTCCGTCCTTATGAGGGTCGCTTTTCCGGCTATCAGAGGGTCGGTTTTCCGGCTGTATGGCGGTCATATGGTCGGAAAACTGTACCACTGGCACTTGCGGTATTTTCACATAAAGGCGGTTCGGTGCGGAAAATCCCCGGCGTTCCCGCACTAAAAGCCCGGCAGCGTCCAGCTCGTTCAGTGCGGATTTTATGGCGGTTCTGCCTTTATCCAGCGTTTCCGCTATCTCCGAAACGGGATAGAAAATATACGTTCTGCCCTCGCTGTCCTGCCAGCCGTTCTTCTGTGAGAGGGTGGTACGGTCTAACAGCAGCGCATAGAGCAGCCTTGCGGTATAGGACAAGTCCATTTTCAGCAGAAAACAGGGATACGGGAGAAACTGCGGCATTGCGGTGTCGGCTGTGATGTAATCGGTTATGGTTCTCACCTCCTGTCTGTGGGCTTCTGTTACGCTTTAGGACGCCGTTTTGAGGGGTAAAGGATATAAATATCGGCTACCCTTTGAGGGCGGTCAAAAAAGTCTTGATTTACGGGGGCTTTCCAGTTCCTAAAGCGTGACATAGTAGCCGTTGTTTCCGCTTGCGCTGTGCGGCTTTGATTCTTTTCATGCGTCCGGCGCAATCCGGGCAGTATTTCCCCCGGTTTGACTTGGGGAGAAAATACCCGCCGCACTCGGTACAGCGTTTCCTGTCTGCCCGGTGCAAAAGGGCGGCTTCCAGTTTCCCGTCCAGTGGCAGCACGGCGGCAATGAACCAGCGGCAGAGAAGCGAATAGCTGATACTCTGCACACATATGCAAGGCTCGCCGTTATCCAGCAAGATACAGTTGCCGTTATCGTAGTTGCAGCACTCATGCACAAGCCGGCACGCCGCCCGGTACTGGCGGTAGTCCATTCTTGGGATTTTATCTTTCATGGTCTTTTCCCTTTCTGCGTTCCGGCTCACGCCTTAAAATCTGCTCGATATTGCTTTTGACGGTCTGCAATTCCCGGACGTTCTCTTTCTTCTCCCGGTACTCGTTGTAAAGGGCGTTTTTCTCTTTGGTAAGCTGCTCAATCTCTGTCTGTAATGCTTTGGACGCTGGCAGCTTGGAGATTCCCCGTGCCTTGAAATACCGGGCGGCGGATTCGGAAATGATAAACTCGCTTTCGTGTTGCTCCCGGTAGGCTCGCTTTGCTTTTTCCGATTTCTGCGCCCGCAATCCGTCACGGGCTGGCTTGGTCTTGATGTAGTCTAATAGCTGCTTCTGCAAGTCCTTTTTCTCCCGCAAGGTGCTTTCCACGGCTTTCAGTTTCCCGGTGGTTTCATGCAACCCGGCACTGGCGGCAGCAAGGGCGGCTTCCAGTTCTTCCGGGGAAGAAAAGCCGGATTCCTCGTAAATGCTCATGGTCGCCGCCATTTGCTTTAGGTTGTGGACAGCCGCCCAGCGGTCATATCCTATGCCCTTGCCCTCGGCTCGCTTGGCTTCCCGGTCTACCATGCGCTGTACGCTGTCCTGTTTCGGTGCGTTTATGGCGGCTTTGTTGCGCTGTAAACGGTCTTTTATGCTGCGGGGGTATTCCTGTTTGGGTAGGGGCTTTTCGGCGACTCTTGTGGCGTTCTGTGCGTTTTGGGTGAGTGTTTCCAGTACGGCGGCACGGTCAAAATCATCACCCAGCTTCCGGGCGGTGATTGGCTTCGTCCTATCCGGCGTGAGGTACGACAACCTCCCCCGGCTCTCCTTGACGGTCACGCCTTGCTGTAACAGCTTTCCGGAGAAGTCCTCAAAAGAGATAGCAGAGGACAGGGCGGTGCGGATCACGCTGCGTAACCGCTCCTTGTCGGTTTCAAATTTTGTGACTTTGGGCGGCTCACCTGCGGCGGCAAGGGAAGCGTTCTCTTTATCCAGTGCGGCTTGTCCTTTCCGCTTCGCCCAATACTCACGCTCGGTAACACGGTTCTTGCTCCCATTAAGTAAATCAATCTGATAGAGGTTTTCCCGGTGGCACATCTCCATGACTTCCGCTTTGAAATATTCCATAGCTGCGTCCGTGCAGCGGTGCTTGCAGCCCTCCCTTGTGTCCGCTGGTCTTTCCATGTAGGGCAGCAAGGGTACTTCCTCAATCCGCAAAGAATTGATTACGATATGCACATGGATATTTCCGCTGTGGTTATGACCGTCCGGGTGGGTACATACAAGGGCTTGGTGTCCGGGGAAATGTTCTTTGCAAAACTGCTCGCCCAACTGCTGCGCCCGGTCTACGGATAGCCCATTGTCCTGTGCGTCACGGGGGTCAAAGCTGATGATATAGTGGTGGCTCTTTACGTCCTCCCGTTTCTGGTTCTTGCCGTATTTGAGATTGGAGCGCATACACGCTATGGCAAAATCCTCGCCGCCGCAATTCAGAGAGGAAATGCGGTAATCGTCACGGGGGATAAGCCGCCCGTTTTCATCAAGGGTGGGCTTCATGGTAAACTCGTCATGCTCAAAAGTTAGGTATTGCTCGGCGGCTCCATAGTCGGCGTTTTTAGAGCTGATATGTTTGAATGTTGCCAACGGCTTCACCTACTTTCTGCAAGACTTCAAACTTCAAGGCGGCAAGCTCCGCTGCGGCGGCTCTCACTTCTTGGGAGAGGGTGTTATAAGGTGCGCCGTACTTGTTCAGACAGCGGGCAATCTGATTCAGATTCCCGCCGATTTTCCCGTACTCGGCTGTGAGTTTCCCCACGGCAGAAAGCAATTCATCATTGACCGGGGAAACGGTGATAACCGGGCGTATCCTTAACTTGGTTAGGGCTTGCCGGATATATTCAGACTGGCTCATTTTGCAGAGGGAAACCCGCTCGGAAAACTCGGCGTATTCTTCCTCGGTCAAGCGTGTCTTGATTACCCTGTGGCGGTGGGGCGTGTTGTATTTTTTCATGGCTGTGAACCTCCTTTCGTGGGTGGATTTTTTCAAGCGGCGCAAGCCGCAAAAAGGCGGGCTTGGGGTGGCAACCCCAACAAGATTCCCATAGGACAAAATGAGCGATTAGCGAATTTTGGTACTATGGTAGAATCTTGCTCTATGAAACCGACGCTTTCTCCGTCCTCGTTTCCCTTTGCTTCCTACACCACTGAAAAATGTAAAATTGCCAAACTCCCCGCAATTTTTCTTTTACCTCTAACACGGACGTGGCGGGCTTTTGCCAAACGGGGAGAGGAATTTTCCTTTCGCATAAGGAACACCGGCGGGACGATTTTAGCAACCGCAGAAATAAAAAAAGCAGCAAATCTTTTTGAAAGACTTACTGCTTCATGATATAGGAGATGCACTATTCAGACTTGTCGGAGAGGAATAGCTCGCGCAGCGAGGTGTTCCTCTCCGACAAGTACACAGAGGGGTAGCTGGCTCTGCCAGCGTAGGGGAGCTGTAGGCTCCTCTGACAAAAAGAAAAGCAGGAAACCGTTTTGTGATTTCCTGCTCTGCAATGTCGTCGTTAGACGGTGGGGTATCAAGTTTTAGATTGAGATTTCAACTCTACAAGCGGAAATTTCCGTAATTGATAATGCTTCCTTGCAAACGCCAAGTTATTTATGGATAACTTTTCTCATCCCTGATCCGCAGAATTCGTTTGGAATCGTTTTGAATCCGAGTTTTTCATAAAAAGGCTCTTTTCCCTTTTCAGCAACCAACTGAACACTGGAGCGTCCGCCTGTAGGTGTTTTTTTCTCAACATATTTTAGCAGCATATTCATAATATTCGTGCCTATTCCACATTTCTGAAATACAGGGTGCACTACGACATCTACTATCAGAAAATACATCCCGTCACCGATCAAACGTCCCATACCAACCGACTGATTATTTTCAACGGCTACGATTGTGTACAGGCTATTATCAAGGGCCTGCTGCATCTGATTCTTTGAAAAAAGATGCCATCCGACACTTTCCCTGAGCGTGCGGTAATCTTCATAACTTAACAGATTCTCTTTGTACTCCACAGTATTCCTCCGTCAAATAGAAATTTATGAGTTTATAATATTTAAGATATTCTCAATAGTGCTATCTGGTAATTCATAATAAAATGTTAATACATCACTTGGGAGTATCATATTTTTTACAACTTCACTTGAAATCACCTCAATAACATACGGACTATCCTCAAATATTATTATGGTTTCAATAAGTTCGTAATCTCTTTCTTCATTAGGGTCTTGTCCCGCTAAGAGGGTTTTCTCTTGATAAACAAGCAACTTATACTCAGGCGTTAAACCTTCGGGCAATTCATTTACTTCCGACCAATCATTATTATTCAGCAGGTTATTTATTGTATCCTCGTTATCTATAGTTGACAGTAATTCATCTTGTATAGAAAAGATTTCTATTCTGCTTTTCTTCTCCACTTCATCGCCTGTACTATTAGTAGTTTGAAAAGCACAGCCAGTCAAGATAAACATACAAGCTATTAAAATTGTTATTATTCTTTTCATATTAGATAATCTTCCTTTCTCAAATACCGATTTACCGGGAAGTCACCTACCTGACATCTAATATTATACCACCCAAATGTGAAGAAATCTACTGTCCGTTAAGACGGTTAATCGAATTTTTCACGGCATTTCTGCCCATGTCGAATAGAAAACGCTCCACCGATTATTTCTCGACAGAGCGATTCTTTCATGTTTATGTTACACGGAATAGTGTGGTGCTGGCGGTCTAACTCTTGTTTTCGATTATCCGCTTCTTTACCGTACATGAGCATTTGCAGAAGTGCTGTCACGATATGGATTTACTGCTGTGGCTGACAGGAAAGACATGCGAGTCGGTATCTTCTTTTGGGGATACATACTTATTCAAAGAAGAATGCGCTCCGGAAGGTGCTGCTCACCGCTGTATGGATGGATGTAAAGTAAAGGACAGTTGTCCGTATGATGCAGAGAAGATTTATCTGAAACATCCGGAAATTGGCGTTGAAAATGGTCATACAGAGTGGCCGGTGAATGTACTGACGCTGCATCCTACAGTAGAGAGTGTAACAGAGGCGATCAAGACGGGACCTTATGGTCGGTGCGTGTATTACTGTGACAATAATGTGGTTGACCATCAGGTCGTGAACTTAAAGATGACAGATGGTTCAACGATCAGCCATACGATGTGCGGCTTTACAGGAACTGGAAGCCGTTATGCAAAGTTTATGGGAACAAAAGGCGAGATTATCGCCGATATGACAGCTAATACAATTCAGATTACACCGTTTGGTCAAGAAACGCAGACAATCGATGTAAACAAAATTGCTACGGATTTCTCCGGACACGGCGGCGGAGATGTCAGAATGGTAGAAGAGTTTATTGATATGCTGCTCGAAGGGAAGGGCCCTTCCGGAAGAACTACAACAGTAGAGCAGTCTGTAGAAAGTCACTACTGTGCGCTTGCTGCAGAACAATCCAGATTACACGGCGGTGCTGTAGTGGATCTGGATACATTAAGAAATTAATGTTTGATATGTAAATGGGACACCATTTCATATATGCGAGAAACTGGCGAAAGCTAAAAAAGAAAAGGAGAGTGTTATTATGAAAAAGAACCTCAAAAAAATTACGGCTGTTGGTTTGACAGCTATTCTCGGCGCCGGCCTCCTTGCTGGTTGCGGCGGAGATGGTAAAAGCGCTGACGGAAAAACAGAAATCGTATTTGGTATCTGGGATGAGAACCAGAGACCGGCTATGGAGCAGATGGCTGAAGCTTATGAAAAAGAGCATGACGATGTAACTATCGAAATTCAGCTGACACCGTACAAAGACTACTTCACAAAGCTGGAAACATCTGCAACAGGTGGAAAAGCTCCAGACGTATTCTGGGTAAACGTACTTCACCTTGATTCTTATGTAGAAGGTGGTATCCTTGCAGATCTGACAGATGCAATTGCTGATTCTGATATCAATGACAGCTATTCTGAGACTCTGCTTAACAACTATGTGCGTGACGGTAAAAACTATGGTATACCGAAGGACTTCGATACAAACGCATTATGGTACAACAAAGAAATGTTTGATCAGGCAGGCGTTGCATACCCGACAGACGATATGACATATGAAGATCTTGTAGCTCTGGCAACAGAACTGAAAGACAAACTTCCGGATGGTGTATATCCGTTTGCCTGCCCGGTAGACTTCCAGACATGGTACTATCAGACAGTATTTGCTAACGATGGATGGATCTTAAATGATGACGCTACAGAGACAGGATACACAGACGAGAAGACAATGGCTGGTATCCAGTGCTGGATTGATATGATCAATGCCGGATTATCTCCGAGTTCTTCCGCACTTTCTGAAACAGGATCAGATGCAATGTTTGAAGGTGAACAGATTGCCATGACATTTGCAGGTTCTTACATGGTTCCGGAATATGCTGCAAACGATACAATTAAAGACAAAATTGATTGTGTAGAAATTCCTACATTCAACGGAAAAGAAGACAATGTTATTAATGGTCTTGCTTACTGCGTATACGAAGGATCCAAGAACAAAGATGCTGCTACAGAATTTGCAATCTGGCTTGGAAGTGCAGAAGCACAGCAGATCCAGGGCGAAACAGGTGTAGTTATCTCCGCGAGAACAGATGCTCAGCACTGCTTCGGAGAAGCAAATGACAAATATAACCTTGCAGCTTATACAAACCATGCAGACGAAGCATATCCACTTCCGGTTTGCAACAAAGCAGCTGAGCTGTACGATCTGGAAGCACAGTACCTCAAACAGGCTTATGACGGAACTATGACTCTGGAAGAAGCTTGTACACAGTTAAAAGAAGAGGCGGATGCATTACTCGCAGAATAAGTGTAGGTGATAAGTAAATGTCTGAAAATAAAGCAGTAGCGAAAGGCTCTAAAAAGGGCCTTTCCTGGAAGAAAAAGGACTGGATTGCGGCCTATATTTTTATCGCACCGGTTACACTCGGTCTTCTTGTATTTTATATCTGGCCGTTTATTCAGAATATATGGTTCAGTTTTAACGATGTAAACAAATTTAATATGACGACTTTCTGTGGCCTTGAAAACTATAAACAGTTGATCGGGGACAAAGAAGTGTGGGCAGCACTTGGAACAACGTTGAAATACGTAGTGTTTACAGTGCCGATTGGGCTGTTCCTTTCTATTTTGGTTGCAGCACTTTTGAACTCTAAGATTAAAGGAAAATCCATCTATCGTACATTGTATTTCCTTCCGTCTGTAACAATGGCAGCAGCTGTTGCTATGGTATGGAAATGGATCTACAATGAGCAGATGGGTGTTCTGAACAGTGCGATCCGCGCGCTTGGTGGAAAGGGGCATGGATGGCTGACAGATCCAAGTACAGCGTTATTCTGCATTATGCTGGTCGGACTTTGGATGAAAGTTGGATACGATATGATTATCCTTCTGGCCGGTATGCAGGGAATCTCCAACAGCTACTATGAAGCGGCAGCACTTGACGGGGCCGGACCGATTCAGCAGTTCTTTAAGATTACGATTCCGATGCTGACACCAACAATTTTCTTTACCATGATTACAGGAATTATCAGTGGATTCCAGGTATTCGATGTTATCTTCATGATGATCGGTAAAACGAATCCGGCATACGAAAGTACAAAGACAGTTGTTATGTTATTCTACCGTACCGCATTTGACTATGGATATAAGGGATATGCAGCGGCAATCTCCATTTTGATTTTCGTAATTATTATGTTAGTTACGGTTGTTCAGATGTGGGGACAGAAGAAATGGGTTAATTACGATTAAGGAGGAAAAGATCAATGAGAGGAAAAGCAAAAATAAATCATCTGATTGTCCATCTGATCCTTCTGGCCGGAACAATAATTGTTGTATTCCCGTTTCTCTGGATGATTTTGACATCCTTCAAAACAAATGGTGAAGCGATGCAGATTCCGCCAACAATTTTACCGACAGAATGGGTAACAGATTCATATCAGGAAATATTGACAGCTATTCCGTTTGCTACGGTATATATGAACACCATTATTTCGGCTGTAGTCACAACAGCAGTTCAGGTTGCATTTTGTGCGATGGCAGCATATGCTTTTGCAAGAATTGAATTCCCGTTCAAGAACATTATTTTCGTTCTTCTTCTTTCAGTACTTATGGTTCCGGGACAGATCTTCCTGATTCCTCAGTATTTGATTGTGCAGAAATTGGGATTGCTTGATACATTGCCGGCATTGATGCTTCCTAACCTGTTCAGTGCATTTGGTACATTCCTTCTGAGACAGTTCTTCATGTCTCTTCCGAAAGAACTTGAAGAAGCTGCGGTTCTGGATGGATGCAGCCGTTATCAGATTTTTGGAAAAATCATGCTTCCGCTTGTAAAACCAGGCATTGTAGCTCTGGTAATCTTTACAGCAAAGTTTGCATGGAATGACTTTATGTGGCCAATGATCGTTAATACTTCTACAGATAAAATGATTCTTGGACCGGCTCTTGCAACTCTGCAGGGTCAGTACACCACCCAGTATCCAATGCAGATGGCCGGAGCAGTATTAGCTGTAGTTCCACTTGTCATTCTGTTCTTCATCTTCCAGAAGCAGTTCATTGAAGGTGTTGCACAGTCTGGTATTAAAGGCTAAAAATTACATAAGTATTTTTGGGGCGCAGAAAAATCTGCGCCCTTGCTTTTTACCGCGGATTCTGCTATGCTGAGAGAATAATCTAATCACAAATCTATGTTCAAATCTGATTTATTTTCAATTCAAAGGAGGCTTCTGCCTATGCGTAAAAAGCAAAGAAAAACCATATCTAAAACTCACAGAAAAACCATATCTCAAAACAGCAGTGTCAATCGAAAGTACAAAGACACACTTTTTCGAATGATCTTCCGGGACAGGAAAAATCTTTTATCTCTTTACAATGCATTGAACAATTCTTCTTACACAAACCCCGATGAAATGGAAATCACGACACTGGAAGATGTTATTTATGTAGGGATGAAAAATGACGTCTCTTTTCTTTTTTCCAGCATTATGAATCTGTACGAACACCAAAGCACAGTGAATCCGAATATGCCCGTACGTGGACTTTTCTATCTGGCGAGAATTTATCAAAACTATATAAAGAAAATGGACCTTAATATTTACAGCTCCGGGCAGATTCCTTTACCGGTTCCGGTATATGTGGTATTCTATAATGGAGGAAAGGCGGAAGACGAATACCAGGAATTGAAGCTTTCGGATGCGTTCATGAAATCGGAATTCACAGGGCAGGCAGCTTTGGAGTGCAATGTAATGGTGATTAATATTAACCTGGGACATAACGAGGAATTGTTGGAAAACTGCAAAATTTTGTGGGAGTACGCATACTTTGTAAACGAGGTCCGGGAGAACCAGAAGCATGGATTTTCCATAGAAGAAGCGGTTCGGAAAGCTCAGAAGAACTGTATTGAACAGGATATACTGAAAGAATTCCTGAAGAAAAACAGTGCGGAGGTGAAGGACGTGATTCTGGAAGAGTTCAATCAGGAGCAGTATGAGGAAGGACTCCGAAAAGAAGGACAGATGGAGGGCAGAAAGGAAACATTGATTAATCTTTACCGAAAACATCTTCTGACGCTGGAGCAGGCGGCAGAGGAATATGGAACGACAGTGGAAGAGTTTCAGAAACTCCTGTGATTGCTCCGGCTGGCAGCCGGATATCCTTTCCGGCCGTTATAAAGAAGATTTGAAAACCGGCCTTCTGGTGTTATAATAGTATTGTTGGGAAACATCAATTTTGAGTCAGGAGGTACATATCATGAAAGTATTGATGATCAATGGAAGTCCGAAGAAAAACGGGAATACATCGATTGCCTTGCAGGAAATGGAAAGAATTCTTGCAGAAGAGGGAATTGAGACAGAAATTCTGCATGTCGGAAACAAGCCGGTCAGAGGCTGCATAGCCTGCGGGCAGTGTTTCGAGAAAGGCAGATGTGTCTTTGATGATATTGTAAATCAGGCGGCAGAGAAGTTTGAGGAATGTGACGGACTTGTTGTAGGATCACCGGTCTATTATGCGTCGGCAAATGCAACACTGGTAGCATTTCTGACAAGACTTTTCTACAGTACACATTTTGATAAAACAATGAAAGTCGGTGCTGCGGTGGCAGTAGCCAGAAGAGGTGGACTTTCCTCTACTTTTGATGAGTTGAATAAATTTTTTACTATTTCAGGCATGCCGGTAGCATCCGGACAGTACTGGAACAGCATTCACGGAAGAGAGCCGGGAGAGGCCGCAGAGGATGCGGAAGGATTGCAGAGTATGCGCACACTTGCCAGAAATATGGCATTTCTGATGAAGAGTATTAAGCTCGGAAAAGAAACATATGGACTGCCGGAAAAGGAAGATCCGATCAGAACAAATTTTGTCCGTTAGACCATATTGTAATCGTTGACATTACATCGAAATGCGGATAAAATAGTATGCATGAAGGAGGAATTTACGATGCAGATTTCAAGTAGATTTACTCTGGCAGTACACATTTTTGCCTGTATCGATGTGTTTGGAAAAGATCATAAGGTTACAAGCAGTTTAATTGCGGAGAGTACCAATGTAAATCCGGTGATTATCCGGAAGATTCTTCTGCAGCTGAAGGCGGCGGGGCTTGTAAATGTGGCACGGGGTTCAGGAGGAACAACGGTTGCCAAACCATTAAGTGAAATCACATTTCTCGATATTTACCGTGCAGTGGAGTGTATTGAAAATGGAGAACTGTTCCACTTTCATGAGAATCCAAATGCCGACTGTCCTGTCGGGAGAAATATTCACAGAATACTGGATGATAAGCTGGAACGTGTACAGGCCGCAATGGAAAGAGAACTTGCATCCATCACTTTGGAGGATGTCAGACGGGATACGGAGAACTATATCTCCACAGGAGCCGTTGCAGACTAGATGAAAGAACATCTATGGAGCAATGGCTCCATTTTTACACCAATCTGTTTTTAAAGAGCAAATGAAAAGGAGAAAGAACGTGGAAGCGAAAGAAATCATCAAAAAAGACATGGAAGCCCTGTACCTTGGTAATCTGAATACAGTAGAGTTTAATCTGAATCTTCCCAAAAAGGGAAAGTATGGGTCAGAAATTATCTGGAAATCAGGACACGAGCGCTTCCTGGATTCTGAAGGAAATGTAAAAAGACCTCCGTACGGGACGGGAGACCGGACGATCTCACTATGGGCAACATTTTGTGCCGGCGGTGTTACAGAGGAGAAAGAGTATAAAGTCTGTATCCTGGAAGAGAAGCCTCAAATAGTGGTTGAAAGTGTAGAAGAACCGGAGCTGGAGGCACAGGCGGGGATACAGGTTTATCTTCCGTATGTGGCTGTGATTTATACCAGAGACGGGAAGACACTGGTACACCGGATAAACTGGAAAGAGGGTGCGCAAAGAGTATATGAACGGGTCGGAAACTTTCGGGAGGAAGGCATGCTGGACGGCCTGGACTTTCCGGTTTTTTGCAAAGTGACAGTCAAAAAAGAGATTCAGAAAGCGGAAAAGAACACAGAACCGCTGGTTGGCTATTTTGACCATGGAGAAGCAGTCCTGGAGGAGGGAAGCAGATTTTATACAGCACAGGAGGAGATGCAGGAATTTCTGCTTCAGATGGATGATGACAGAATGCTTTATAATTTCAGGGAGGCCAGCGGGCTGGATGTGAAAGGAGCAGAGCCGATGACAGGATGGGACGCGCCGGAATGTCATCTCAAAGGGCATACAAGCGGTCATTATCTGTCAGCGCTTGCGCTTTGCTATAAGGCAGGCGGAAACAAAACGATTAAAGAAAAAGCATGTTATATGATTGAGGAACTTGGCAAATGTCAGGATGCTTTTGAAAAAATACCGGGAATCCGGAAAGGATTTTTAAGCGGGTACCCGGAAGATCAGTTTGATAAGCTGGAGGAATACACCCCGTATCCTGAGATATGGGCTCCTTATTATACACTTCACAAGATTTTTGCGGGTCTTCTGGACTGTTATGAATTTGCCGGAATTGACCAGGCACTTGAAATTGCCGTAAAACTTGGTGAGTGGGTATATCGCCGTCTTTCGGGGCTTCCGAGGGAAAAGCGGATGAAGATGTGGGGAATGTACATTGCGGGTGAATATGGTGGAATGAATGACGTCATGGCCAGACTGTACCGGATTACCGGAAAGAAAGAATTCCTGGAGACCGCCGGATATTTTGATAACGAAAAGCTGTTTCTGCCAATGGAAAAAGGGATTGATGCGCTGGAAAACCTGCATGCGAATCAGCATATTCCTCAGGTGATAGGGGCAATGGAAATATTCCGTGCCTCCGGAGAAAAGCGGTATTATGACATTGCTTCCTATTTCTGGAAAGCGGTAACAGAGTCGCACTTATATACGATCGGAGGAACCGGAGAAAATGAGATGTTTCACGGTCCGGGGTGCATCGGGAATCTCCTGACAAAGCATACAGCGGAAAGCTGTGCATCCTATAATATGCTGAAGCTCACAAAAGAGCTGTACCGGTATGAGAATAAAAAGGAAATGATGGATTATTATGAGAGGACAATGACCAATCATATTCTTGGAGGCAGAGAACATGGTGCAACGGGAGAAACGGTATACTTTATGCCGCTGGCTCCGGGATTCCATAAAGAATTTGAGCATGAGAATTCCTGCTGCCATGGAACGGGAATGGAGAGTCATTTCAAATATGCCGATATGGTTTACGCATATCAGGGAGAGAAACTGTTTGTCAATCTGTTTGTAAAATCCAGGCTGGAATGGAAAGAGGCCGGAATCACCATCCGTCAGAAAACAGAGATGGAAGCTCCGGAATCGGTTATTCTGGAAGTGGAAAGCAAGAGAGAATTCCCGATGTATATCCGGATTCCAAAATGGAGCCGGGAAGGAAGAAAAATCTGGATGGATAGTGTGGAACAGAATGGATGGACCGAAGCGGATGGATATATCCAGATGGATGTGCCGGAAGGCAGGCATGAAATCCGCTGCCTGTTCCCATGCGGATATTATCTAGAAAAGACCCCGGACCGTCCGGAACTTCATACCCTGCTGTACGGACCATATGTCCTGGCGGCCTTGAGCGGTGACCAGAATTTTCTGGAACTGGATCTTGACGGTCAAAAGGCAGCTGATGAAGTACGCAAAACAGGGCTGGAATTTCAGTATCGGGATCTGACCTGGAAACCGCTGTTTGATATTGAGGAAGAAGCATTTCAGGTGTACTGGAAGAAGAAGTAACAAGGCAGCAATGTATGCAGTGAAAATTCCGGAGATGAACTTCGGGATTTTCCTGTTTATAGAAGAAATTGTTCAAAGAATTTACAACTATTGGGGAAAACACCCTTCAGGAATTGACATATTGCACAAAAAATGATACGCTATATCCAACCTATAATATAGCTTATGGCACCGGGAGGTAATATGAATCTGATTTTTGAACTGGGGCGGGCGCAAAGGCTGAGAGAAGATATCGAAAAGATGATTATTGTAGAAAAAAGAGAAATTACAGCCTATAAAAGCCTGGAAGGAAGGAAAAAGGGCGGGCATGTATGTGCAATTGATGGACAATGGAAAGACTATGTAATGGGAACGGCGTGGAATCAGGTGGATGCCCACCGGTGGTTCCGTACAACAATTACGATCCCGGAATCTATGGACGGGAAGCATGTGGAGTTCCTGATTACAACAGGACGGGAAGGTGAATGGGATGCAACGAATCCGCAGATGATTTTCTATCTGGACGGACAGTTGATTCAGGGGATTGATGTGAATCATCGGGAAGTGACAATCTCAGGAAAGGCCAAGGCCGGTGACTCTTATGAAATTGCGGTTCTTGCCTATAGCGGGATGGTAGAAGGGGATCTTGTGATTCATACATACCTTATTGCAGTAGATGACCGGGTACAGAAACTGTATTATGATTTGCTGATTCCTCTTCAGAGTGCCTATGTATTGAAAAAGGCGGACGAAGAAAACTACAGAAGAGTACTTCAAAGTATGGCACCGGCGCTGGATGCACTTGATTTGCGGGATGCATACTCGGAGAAATTTTACAGTTCGATTGAAAAGGCTGAACAGATTTTAAAAGAAGCTTTCTATAGTGAAGAACGGGAGTGTCCGACAGTCAGCGCCATCGGGCATACACATATTGATATTGCATGGCTCTGGACGGTGGAGCAGACAAGGGAGAAAGTACTTCGCAGCTTTTCTACTGTACTTCGTCTCATGGAGCAGTATCCGGACTATAAATTCATGTCCAGTCAGCCGATTCTCTATCAGTTTGTAAAAGAGCAGGAGCCGGAAATGTATGAGAAAATCAAAGAACGGATCCGGGAAGGCAGATGGGAAGTAGACGGAGCCATGTGGCTGGAAGCAGACTGCAACCTGACGGGAGGAGAATCACTTGTCAGACAGATCATCAAGGGTCATCGTTTCTTTCTGGAGGAGTTTGGAAAAGAAAGTAAATCTTTGTGGCTCCCTGATGTTTTCGGTTATTCTGCCGCACTGCCGCAGATTCTGAAAAAATCCGGAATTCCATATTTCATGACAACGAAAATCGCATGGAATCAGTACGACCAGCTTCCGAATGATACATTCATATGGAAGGGAATCGATGGATCGGAAGTCTTTGCATTTATGCCGACAACAACGGATTATGATAAGGATCAGGGACTGAATATTTCTTTCTCTGATACAAGAAATACAACGACCTATACAGGAATCGTAAACCCAAATATGGCGCTCGGAACATTTAAACGGTTCCAGAACCGTGATCTGACAGAAGATACTTTGATGCTCTTTGGATTCGGCGATGGAGGCGGCGGTCCGACCAAAGAAATGCTGGAGAGTGCCGAAAGGCTGAAATACGGAATACCGGGAATTCCGAAAATCCGTCAGGAATTTGAACAGGATTATTTTGACCGGACATATGAAAAGATACACGATCTTCCGGACATGCCGACCTGGGATGGAGAACTGTATTTCGAATACCACAGGGGAACTCTGACTTCCATGGCAAGAAACAAGCGGAGTAACAGAAAGAACGAGATTCTGTACACGCAGATGGAGACGGCCTCCTGTATGGCCGGTATAGAAAAAGATGAACAGCTTCAAAATGTGCTGGACAAGGGCTGGGATATTCTTCTCATCAACCAGTTCCATGATATT
Organism: Drancourtella sp. An57; assembly: GCF_002161525.1. Taxonomy (NCBI): domain Bacteria; kingdom Bacillati; phylum Bacillota; class Clostridia; order Eubacteriales; family Oscillospiraceae; genus Drancourtella; species Drancourtella sp. An57. The sequence goes on along the minus strand of NZ_NFHY01000001.1, from coordinate 118,540 downwards.
GTACCGGGTTCCAGTATCAAACCGGTGTACGAACAGACAGATAAAGAGTATCATGAAATTGAAGAGGCGGGAAAAGAGGAATTGAATCGGGTTGTATCCGCGGCTGTCGGCAGGCTTTCAATGGAAAAAGAAGGCGTCGTAGTGATGAATACCCAGGGATATGAGAGAGATGATCTCGTAGTGCTGGATGATGGAACAGAAATCCCGAGACTTGTAGATGAAGACGGAAGAAATGTGCCTGCGCAAAAAACGGCAGATGGCAGATATCTGCTCTATGTAAGCCATATTCCGCCGCTTGGATATAAAAAATTATATGAAACAGAGGAATTACTCGAAGAAAGTACCGGAAAAGAATGGGATTACACATTTGAGAATCCATTTATCAAGGTCTGCTTTAATGAGAAGATGGAAATTACGTCGCTCTATGAAAAAGAAGCAGAAAAAGAGCTGATTCAGGAAGGCAGGTGCGGTAACGTTCTACGGACATATGAAGACCGTCCGATGCAGTGGGATAACTGGGACATTGACGTGTTTTATCAGAGAAAACCTTATGAGGCAGACTGGTATTCTCCGGCAAGAGTTATTGAAAATGGAGAAGTCCGCATGGTAGTGGAATTTGAATGTGGATTCCTTGATTCGACAGTGACGCAGCAGGTATGTCTGTATCACCAGATCCCGAGGATTGACTTCCGGACGAAAGCAGACTGGAAAACGCATCATGTGATTTTGAAAACACATTTTCCGGTAGATGTCAATACGACAAGAGCGTCATATGAAATCCAGTTTGGAAATGTGGAACGTGAGACGACAAACAACTACAGCTGGGATACGGCGAAATTTGAAGCGTGTGGACACAAGTGGGCGGATCTTTCAGAAAACAGTTCCGGAATCAGTCTGCTCAATGACTGTAAGTATGGATATGGAATCAAAAAAGGTGATATGAGTCTGACTCTGATCAAATCCGGAACCTATCCGAACGAAGATGCTGATATCGGAGAGCATGAATTTACCTATTCCATCTATCCGCATGCGGGAAGATGGCAGGAAGCGAAAACCGTAGAGATGGCATACAACCTGAATGTGCCGATGCTGGCAAAGAGAACCGGAAGGCAGGAAGGCTGCGGCGGAGAATACGAAAGCTTTCTGAAATGCAGTCAGGAGAGCTGTTTTGTGGAAGTCATCAAAAAAGCAGGGGATGGAAACGGCGTGATTGTCAGAATGTACGAGAATAAAAATAATCGCGTCAGAGCACAGATTCAGACAGCATATCCGATTGCACATGTATATGAATGTAATCTTCTGGAAGAAAATGAAGAAGAACTTACGGCCGGCAAAAACTGTTTTGAGACCGTATTTAAACCATATGAGATTAAGACATTCCGGCTGATCTTTGAATAAATGGAACCGGGGAAAAGGAGAAAAAATGATCAAGGATTATACACAGACGTGGGGAGTAAGCGGACTGGAAAAAAATGTGTCCGACCTGATTATCAGGGAAGTCATGGATTATGCGGACGAAATTACAAGAGACGCAATGGGGAATCTGATTGTTTTAAAGCGGGGAAGCGGAGCTGACAAGAAAAAAATCATGTGTGCGGCACATATGGATGAGATCGGCCTCTGTGTAGTGAAGATTCTAGACAACGGACTTCTGAAAGTGAAGCAGATCGGAGGGGTGTCCGCACTGTGCTCCTTCATGAACAGAGTACGTTTTGAAAACGGAACTGTTGGAACCGTCGGAGTAACGGATCCGATAGATACCGTTAAGCCTAAAGAGATTGACAAACTTTATATTGATATCGGAGCGATGTCAAAGGAAGAGGCCGGAAAGTATGTCAAACCGGGCGACTGCGCGGTATTCTGCGGAGATTATGCAGAACTTGCGGGACGCAATGTGATGTCCAAAGCCTTTGATGACCGGATTGCATGCTATATTCAGACTGAAGCGTTGAAGAGAATCAAAAACTGTTATCATGATCTCTATTTTGTATACACTGTACAGGAGGAGGTCGGACTGTTCGGTTCTACAACTTCGGCAGAAACAGTAAAACCGGATCTTGGAATCGCTGTTGATATTACCGGATCTTTTGATGTCCCGGGTGATGAAAATGGGAATCCGGTACTCGGAAAAGGGGCAGCGATCAAAATCAATGACAGCAGTGTCATCTGCGACTGTGAGATGACCAAAGGGCTGATCGACTGCGCCGAAAGAAACCGGATTCCGTATCAGCGGGACGCACTTGTGGCAGGAGGTACTGATGCAGGGGCAATCAATAAGTCAGGAGGCGGTGTGAAAGTACTTGGGATTTCGATTCCGACCAGGTATGGTCATACACCGAACAGTATTGTCAATCTGGATGATGTGGAAGCATGTATCCGGCTGATGGAATGTTATCTTCAGGAGGAAATTCCGATTATCACACAGGAAAAAATCAAGTAAGGAGGAGAATGAGAGGATGAAACGATCAAAAATCAATCAGTGTATTAAAGACATGGAAGCATTGATCAAAGAGCATGGATTTGAGCTTCCGCCATTTTGCCACTGGACACCGGAAGACTGGCGGGAAAAAGGACATGAGTATGATGAGATCCGTGACAACATGCTTGGATGGGATATTACGGACTACGGGCTGGGAGATTTTGACAAGGTCGGATTTTCTTTGATTACAATCCGGAACGGAAACCAGAATAATCCGAAATATAAAAAAGTCTATGCGGAAAAACTGCTGATGCTGAAAGAAGGACAGCATTCCCCGATGCATTTCCACTGGAAAAAATCGGAGGACATCATTAACCGGGGCGGCGGAACTCTGATCATCCACCTGTATAATGATGATGGAGAAGGAGGGCTTGCGGATACTGATGTGACAGTAAATTCGGACGGAAGGTCATATCAGGTAAAAGCCGGAACGGGAGTCAGGCTGCAGCCGGGAGAGAGTATTACACTCTGGCCGCATCAGTATCACGATTTTGATGTAGAACCGGGAACCGGTGATGTGCTGATCGGGGAAGTTTCCATGTGCAACGATGACAATGTAGATAACCGTTTCTATGAAGAGGTAGGAAGATTTCCGGAAATTGAAGAGGATGAAGCACCATACCGTCTGCTCTGCAATGAATATCCGGAAGCAGAGGAGTAAGGCAGAATCATGGAGCAGAAAAGAGGAGATGAAATCATGGATTATACAAGATTAAGGGAAAAAATCCGGGAAATGCAGGATGAGATTATCGGAGGAATTCAGGACTGTATCCGGATTGACAGCGTAGGCGGTGAGCCGGAAGAAGGTGCACCATATGGAAAAGGCCCGAAAGAAGCGCTGGATTTTGCGCTGCAGCTGGGGAAAAAATTAGGATTTCGTACGGGCAATGTGGATAACAAGGCCGGTTACGTAGAGATGGGAGAAGGGGATGAGATGATTGCGGTTCTCGGACATCTGGACGTAGTACCGGTGGGTGATGACTGGAAATACCCTCCATTTGGAGCTGAGATCCATGATGGAATCCTTTACGGAAGAGGTGTGGCTGATGATAAAGGGCCGACGATCGGCGCTATCTATGCAATGAAAGCCATTCAGGATCTGAACCTTCCGCTGGACCGCAGAGTACGTGTGATCTTCGGAACGAATGAAGAGCGTGGATGTGACTGCATCAAACATTATGTTGAAGCCGGGGAAGAACATCCGGTGCTGGGAATCACTCCGGATGCGGAATATCCGCTTATCTTTTTTGAAAAGGGAATGACAACCGTGATCGGAGGGAAAAAACACCCGGAACAGGGAGAAATCCGTGTCCTTGAGTTCCGGGGCGGAACTGCCGGAAATATTGTGCCGCTTCATTGCAGACTTGTTCTGGAAGGAGAGCATGAGCTTGCAGATGACAGTGTTACAGTAAGCATCCGGGATGGAAATACGGTAATTGAGGCAGAAGGAGTCAGCGCGCATGGCAGCAGACCGGAACTCGGAGAAAACGCGGTTGTGAAGCTTCTTCTTGCAGTCCGGGGAATGGGAATCGGTGGAGACTTCCAGAAAATGGCTGATTTTGTATGCCAGAAAATCGGAAAGGAAACAAATGGGGAAACACTGGGAATCTGTTTCCGGGATGAGGAAACCGGTGAGACAACTGTCAATCTCGGTGTAATCGAATATACAGAGGAGGAAATGAATCTGAATCTGGATATCCGTTATCCGAAAAACGGTGATGCGGATGTGGTATATCATCAGCTGCATACGGCGCTTTCCTCCTATGGAATGGAGATTCTTGTACACAGAACAACTGATATGCTCTATGTTCCGAAAGATTCTGAACTTGTCCGGAAACTGATGGAAGTATACCGGGAGGGAACCGGCGAAGATCCTGAACCAAAGGCAATCGGAGGAGGAACGTATGCCAAAATGTTTAAAAACATGGTGGCATTCGGACCGATGTTTCCGGGAGAACCGGATGTAGCCCACCAGCCAAATGAGCAGATGCCGGTTGAAAATCTTATGAAATCTATTGAGCTGACAGCGGCAGCCATGGCGGAACTTGCAAAAAAATAATACGAAATAATCCGGACGGGAATGTGCTTCCCGTCCTTTTTTTATGAAAAAGTATACGTAAATTTTACATTGAATAACAGGAATTTTACGAAAATAAGAAAGAAAAACAGTCCGGTTTGCGCTGAAAAACCGCGGAAATAAAGGGAAAAGAAAAGGAAACAAGAGGGAAAAAATCTTTAACGACCATTTAACAAAAATTCCATCAAACATTAATGATGAATCAATATAATCTCTTGTGTTGTGAAAGAAATAAGGGAAAAAGAGAATAAAACTTCAGAAAGGGAGGAAAAAGCCGTGTCAGAAATTACATTGAGAAATGTATGCAAATCCTATGACAAAGAGCATTACGCGGTAAAGGATTTTAATCTGGAAATCCATGATAACGAATTTGTCATCTTTGTCGGACCGTCCGGCTGCGGGAAATCGACTACACTTCGTATGATTGCGGGACTGGAGGAAATTACGAGCGGAGAACTTTGGATTGACAAGCAGCTCTGTAATTATGTGGAACCGAAGGACAGAGACCTGTCCATGGTTTTCCAGAACTATGCGTTATATCCACAGATGACAGTCTATGATAATATGGCCTTTGCGCTGCAGATCCGGAAGGTTCCGAAAAATGAAATTGATCAGAAAGTGCATGAGGCTGCGGCCATTCTTGGCATTGAATCTCTTTTAAAAAGAAGACCGGGACAGCTTTCGGGAGGACAGAAACAGCGGGTTGCCATTGGAAGCGCGATTATGAGAAAACCAAAGGCATTTCTGATGGATGAACCATTGTCCAACCTGGATGCAAAGCTGAGAGCCCAGATGAGAGTAGAGCTTGCGGATTTACATAAACGGCTTGGGACAACGATCATTTATGTTACGCATGACCAGACCGAGGCCATGACACTTGGAACAAGAATTGTTGTCATGAAAGACGGATTTATTCGTCAGGCGGATGCGCCGAGAACAATTTATGAAGATCCGGCGGATCTGTTTGTTGCCGGATTTATCGGATCCCCGTCCATGAACTTCATGGAGGGTACAATCCGGAAAAACGGAAGCGGTGTAGATTTTGTGCTGGCATCCGGACAGAAACTGGAGGTTCCGCAGACGAAGGCGGCTCTGCTGGCAGGACAGTATGCAGACAAGAAGGTAATTCTTGGAATCCGTCCGGAGCATTTTTCAGAAGAAGTCAAGAAGGAACACGCAAACCTGAATCCTTCCAGATGCAGGCTGACCGGAAAAGTCGTAGTAAAAGAAATGCTCGGATCAGAGTCCATCTTCTACCTGAAAGAACAAAGGGCGGGCGAATATGCGGCACGGCTTACGGTAGATACAAAGGGAGCTCCGGGAGATGAAATGACCTTATATGTGGACATGAACCGGGTGCATTTCTTTGATGCAGATACAGAGAAAAATATTTTTTATCATGGAGGTCAGCAATGAAACAGTTGATGGAGAAAACGAAGGGCAGAAATGCTTATTTCTATTTGATTCCCTGCTTTCTGGTGTTTGCGGTTTTCCTGTTTTATCCTTTTGTGAAAACGATCTACCTGAGTCTGTTTTTGACAGACAAGCTGGGACAGGCAAAGGTGTTTGTGGGACTGGACAATTACGTGGATCTGCTCACGTCAGAATCATTTTATAACAGTCTTTTAGTAACCGTGATTTTTGTTGTAATCGTTGTAATCGGCAGCATGCTGATCGGTCTGATCGGGGCGGTGCTCTGCAGCAAGGCCTTTCCGGGAATCAGGGTGTTCAGCACATCCTATGCACTCCCGATGGCGATTGCGTCCAGTGGAGCCGCAATGATTTTCAAGATTATTCTGAACCCGACAATCGGTATTCTGAACAAACTGACCGGACTGGGTATCAACTGGATCGCAGATCCGAAATATGCGCTGATCTGTGTGGCGGTTCTTACAGCATGGCTGAACAGCGGGATCAATTTCCTGTATTTTTCGGCAGGACTTGGAAACATTGACGAGTCCATTTATGAGCGTGCTTCTGTAGACGGGGCGAACGGAATTCAAAAATTCTTCCGTCTGACGCTTCCGGGATTAAGCCCGATTATGTTCTATACACTTGTAGTCAATATCATCCAGGCATTCCAGTCCTTCGGACAGATCAAGATCCTGACGGCCGGAGGACCGGGAGAGTCCACGAATGTAATTGTATATTCAATTTACAGGGACGCGTTTTTTAACTACAAATTTGGAAGTGCGGCGGCACAGTCCGTTGTACTGTTCCTGATCATCATGGTACTGACACTTGTGATGTTCAAGATTGAAAAGAAAGGAGTCAAATATTAAGATGGCTGGAATGAATAGTACGATTTCAATAGAGCTTGATTCTTATAATGCAGAGGAAGTGGAGAAACTTCACAGACTGATGAACGCCCGCGCCTTGAGGAAAAAGAGAATCCGTAAAACGGTGCTGGTTGCTGTAAATATCATTTTTGCCCTGTTTATGCTGTTCCCGCTTTTATACTCTGTCAGCGTATCTATTATGCCGGGAGATGAGCTTTTTACGATGGATCTGAACATTATTCCATCACATCCGACATTTGAAAATTATATCAGGGCATTCACACAGGTGCCGCTTGTACGGTTTATCCTGAATTCTTTCCTTGTAGCAGGATGCATTACAATCGGACAGATTATTACCTGTTCTCTTGCGGCGTTTGCGTTCTCCTTTTTGGAGTTCAAAGGGAAAAACTTTCTGTTCATGCTTGTCATGGCTACCATGATGGTTCCGGGAGAGGCGGTTATCATCTCCAACTATCTGACGGTCAGCAGCATGGGAATTCTGGATACTTATCTGGTTCTGATTCTTCCATCGCTGACATCCGCAATGGGAATCTTCCTCTTCCGCCAGTTCTATATGACATTCCCGATCTCTCTTTATGAGTCGGCGAAACTGGACGGATGCGGAAACCTGAGATTTATTGTAAAGATCCTGATTCCGCTTACAAAATCCGCAATCGGGGCAATGGCAGTGTATACATTCATCAATGCATGGAATATGTATATGTGGCCGCTTCTTGTAACGGGATCTGAAGAAATGCGGACCGTACAGATCGGTATCAGTATGCTGAACAGTGTAGATGCCCAGTCTATTACGCTGATGATGGCGGGCGTTGTGGCAATTATCATTCCGTCCATGGTGATTTTCATCGTAGGACAGAAACAGCTGATCAGCGGAATGTTTTCAGGTGCAGTCAAAGGTTAGACTGGTCTGTTTACATATATCAACATGAAGGCAGACGCCGGATGAACCCGGAAAGGGCGCCGGCGGAAAAAGAAAAGGAGAAAATATCTATGAAAAAACGAGTAATCGCAGCGATGCTCGCTGCTCTGATGGTTGTTTCTACCCTTGCTGGCTGTGGAAACGGGAAAAGCGCTTCCGAGATGAACGGGCAGACTTCAGAAGGGGAAGAAAGCACCGGGTCCGGAGTGATCACTGACAATTTTAAAAATGTTGACACAAATGGAACAACGATTACATTCTGGCATTCCATGGGCGGTGTTAACGGAGAAGCCATGGATTACCTGGTAAACAAATTTAATGAAGAAAATGAAGATGGTATCACGGTAGAAGCTGTATACCAGGGCGAATATGATGATACGATCAACAAGCTGAAAAGTGCTCAGATCGGAAACATGGGAGCGGATCTTGTACAGATCTACGATCTGGGAACCCGTTTCATGATCGATTCAGGATGGATCATTCCGATGCAGGAAATGATCGATGCGGACGGATATGATATGTCGGAGCTCGAACCGAATGTAGCCGCATATTATACAACAGAGGACGGAACGATGTACTCCATGCCGTTCAATTCTTCCACACCGCTTCTGTACTACAACAAAGATATGTTTGATGCTGCGGGTATCACAGATATTCCGACCAGCCTTCCGGAGATCGCAGAAGTAGGTGACGCATTGAAAGAGAAGGGTGGAGCTCAGGAAGTATTTGCAATCAGCATTTACGGCTGGTATTTCGAACAGTTCCTCTGCAAACAGGCTCTGAATATGGTAAATAACGGAAACGGACGTGAAAAAGCAGCTACCAAAGTGGAGTTTGATGAAAACGGCGGCGGTCTGAACATCTTAAATGCATGGTATGATCTTTTTGAAAAAGGTTATGCTCCGAACGTCGGACGTTCCGGAAGTGATACTGCGACAACAGACTTTACATCCGGAAAAGCAGCTATGATGGTTGGATCAAGTGCTTCCCTGAAACAGGTTCTGGAAGACAGCGGCGGAAAATTTGAAGTAGGAACCGCATACTATCCGGCAGTCAGCTCAGATGACAAAGGCGGAGTTTCTATCGGAGGCGCATCTCTGTGGGCACTGAACAATGAAGACGAGACAAAGGCGGCAGCAACATGGAAATTTGTTAAATTCCTGATTTCTCCGGAATCCCAGGCATACTGGAACGCACAGACAGGATACTTCCCGATTGTTACAGGAGCACAGGAAGAGCAGACGTTCAAGGATAACATTGCCAAATATCCGCAGTTCCAGACAGCTCTCGATCAGCTGCATGATTCCACACCGGAATCCGCAGGAGCACTCCTCAGTGTATTCCCGGAATCCCGCCAGATTGTTGAGACTCAGATCGAAAATATGCTGAACGGAGATGTAACGCCGGAAGAGGCAGTGGATAACATGGCAAAGGAGATCAATGATACGATTGAAGAATACAATCTTGTCAACGGCTAAAAAGTAAAAACGGATCAATTCTGTCCACAGTAATTGGAAAAGCGTGTCTGAAAGAGAATGAAATGATTTCCGGCACGCTTTTCTTTATCGCGAAAAATGTTATGATGATACAGGAGGTATAAGATCATGAAAGAAGTAAAGATTTTTGCGCACAGAGGGGCAAGCGGATATGCACCGGAAAATACACTTGCAGCATTTCGGCTCGCAGAGGAACAGGGTTCCGATGGGGTAGAACTGGATGTACAGCTTACAAAAGACGGGGAAGTGGTTGTCATCCACGATGAGAAAATTGACCGGACCAGCACCGGAACCGGATTTGTCAGAGACTATACATTGGAAGAGCTGAAAAAGTTCTCTTTCCACAATCATATGGAAGCGTATGAAGGAGAAACGATACCGACACTGGAGGAAGTGCTGAATCTCCTGAAACCTGGAAAAATGGAAGTGAATATTGAACTGAAAACCGGAATTTTCTGGTATCCGGAAATCGAAGAGAAGACAATGGAAATTGTAAAAAAGACGGGGATGGAGGACCGTGTCATCTATTCATCTTTCAACCACTACAGTATTCAGGAAGTTCGCCGGCTGAATCCGGAGGCTGAGACCGCGTATCTGTACGGGGACGTCATACTGGATGTGGAGAAATATGCAGCGGGAACAGGTGTACAGGGACTGCATCCTGCATTGTACCATCTGTATATGTCTGATTTCCTGAAACGCTGGAAGGAGAGCGGTCTGAAAGTACGTGTCTGGACTGTAAACAGGGAAGAGGATATGAAGCATTTTATCGAGGCAGGGCTGGAAGCCGTGATTACCAACTATCCGGATACAGCAATTGCGGTACGCAGGCAGGTGGAACATGCTGAAAAATAAGAAACTCTTTCTTCTCGATATTGACGGTACGGTCTGTATCGGACAGAGACTGATCAGCGGGACAAAAGAGTTTCTCGAGGATGTCAGGGACAATGGAGGCCAGTTTGTGTTCATCACAAACAATTCTACCAGAAGCATTGAAGATTATATCCATTCTTTTCAGAAGATGGGAATCATGACCGATTATTCCAACTTTATTACTGCGTCTTTTGCCACTGTGCAGTATCTGAAAAAGAATTATGAAGGAAAGCTGATCTATGTGATGGGAACAAAATCCCTGCTCAGAGAACTGAAACGTAACGGGATCAGGGTGACGGTAGACTGTCTGGATCCTGAGATTGCCTGTGTTCTGGTGTCTTATGATAATCAGCTGACTTACGAAAAGATTCAGGACACCTGCCAGATCCTGAGCACACGGCCGGAAGTGGGCTATATAGCCACAAATCTGGATTATGTCTGCCCGATCGAATTCGGCTATGTACCGGACTGCGGCGCCATCTGTCAGATGATAGAGCATGCGGTGAAAAGGCAGCCGGAATATATGGGGAAACCCGGGACGGCTATGGTCGAGTACTCTCTGAAACTGAATCATTTTTCAAAAGAACAGGCTTTGATTGTGGGCGACAGGCTTTATACGGACATTCTCTGCGGACACAAAACCGGAGTGGAGACTGCTCTCGTACTGACCGGAGAGACCACGCGTCAGGAAGCAGAAGCATGCGGATATGGGCCGGACTACATTTTTTCCTCAATCGACGAACTGGCAGAGGCATGGCGGGAATCATGACCTCTGCCCTTTTGTACAATTTTAATAAAAAAAAGAAATCAGTTGACGTGGAATTGGAAGAAGTATATAATGATCCCAAGGAACATGATAGGGAGAACAGTGATGGCAAAACCGATCAAAAGAGTTTCTTTACAATCAGAAATTATTAAGTACATTCAAAGCTACATAGAGGAACATGATCTGAAAGAAGGTGACAGACTTCCTTCTCAGGGACAGTTCATTGAAATGATGCAGGTCAGCAGGACAGCGCTTAGAGAGGCAGTGAAGACTCTGGAGGCGGAAGGCATTGTGGAAGTGAAGAACGGCAAAGGCATATTTGTAGGATGCCGCGGAAGGAAAGCAACGGCACTGGAGTCTTTGATCGGTTTTACAATGGAGAGAGAGTCTCTGATCGAAGCACTGGAGGCCAGAAGAGCGATGGAGACAGAACTGATGGCCATGGTAGTGCGGAATGCCACTGATCAGGAGATGGACGAACTGGGGGAGATCACGGAGGTCCTTATGAAGAAGGTACGGGCGGATGAGCGGGATACCGAAGAGGACAAGGCATTTCATGAGAAGATCTACCTGATGTGCCACAACAAAGTGTTTTATGCAGTACTGAAAGTACTGGATGAATATACGGATAAGCTCTGGCAGTTTCCGCTGGATATTGAAGACCCGTTCAAGGCAAGCATGCCGTATCATGAAATGCTCTATCAGGCGTTGAGAGAGCGTGATATCAAGAAGGCACAGAAGATTAACAACAAGCTTTTGGACTGCGTATATGATGATATTGCAATAGCACATCAGTGAATCCGCAGAACTGATGTGCATTTATTTTAAACAATCAAGCTATATTATAGCATATAGATGATACCTGACAGAATATAGTCTACAAATAACAAAAGGAAAGAGGAAGGAAAGCGATGAAAGAGAAAACAGGTATGATACTCGCACATGCCGGGGAGGAATACGATCAGTATTTTAATGCGATCGTTCCGCCGGTTTTTATGAATTCATTAAATATTTTTCCCACAGTGGACGAGTACTATGATTCGGATAAGCGGGATAAACACACGTACTGTTATGGACGTGTCCAGAACCCGACTGTAAGAATTCTCGAAGAAAAGATTACCGAACTTGAAAAAGGAGTAGAAAGCTACGTGTTTTCATCCGGAATGGCGGCAGCGACAGCGGCGGTTCTTACTGCATGTTCCTGCGGCGGACATGTAGTCTGCATCCGCACTGCCTATGGCCCACTGAAAGATTTTCTTCAGAATTACTGCAGAGAGCATATGAATGTCCGGACGACTTTTATTGACGGGGATGATCCGAAAGAGATTGAAGAGGTTCTGGAGGATGATACACAGCTGCTGGTGCTGGAGAGTCCCTCCTCTGTTGTATTTCGCGTTCAGGATATAAAAAAGGCGGCTGAAGCGGCACATGCAAAAGGAGCCCTTGTATATATCGATAATACATTCTGTACACCGATTTACCAGAATCCGCTGGAACTGGGAGCTGACTTTGTAATGCATACCGCATCCAAGTATCTGGGAGGACACAGTGATATTATCGGAGGATCCCTGACGGTAAAAGATCCGGAACTGGGGAAACGGGTAAGGACAATCCGGGAACAGATCGGAAGTATTATAGGACCGATGGAAGGCTGGCTGATGATGAGGGGGCTGCGTACTCTGGAAGTGAGGGTAAAGGAACACGGGAAGACAGCACTTGCTGTAGCACAGTATCTGGAACAGCATCCCAAAGTAAAGAAGGTACACTATACCGGACTTGCATCCCATCCACAGCACGAACTGATCGAAAGACAGCAGTCAGGACATACCGGACTATTGAGCTTTGAACTGGACAGTACAACGCAGGAGGCAAAAGAATTCTGTCAGGCGCTTCGGATCTTTAAAATCGGAGTATCCTGGGGAGGATTCGAAAGTCTGGTGATGATGCCTTACGCGAGGGAAAGTGAAGAAACCTGTAAGAAGATGGGAGCCGGACAAAACGTAATCCGTATCCACTGCGGATTGGAAGGGACAGAAAATCTGATTGAAGATCTGGAACAGGCTTTCCAGCAGGTTTTCTGATAGAGAGGAGAAGACATGCCGATCATATTTCATAAAAACACAAAAGAGTTTCATCTTTATAATGATGAGATCAGTTATATTTTCTGCATCTTAAGAAACGGACAGCCGGGACAGATTTATTATGGCAGAAAAATCAAAGACCGGGAGAGTTTTCAGCATCTGATCGAATATTCCATGCGGGATATGGCGCCTTGTACTTATGAGGGAGACCGGACATTCTCCATGGAATATCTGAAACAGGAATATCCTTCCTACGGCCACGGGGATATGAGAGAACCTGCCTATGAGATTCTGCAGGAAGACGGAAGCCGTATTACAGAATTTACGTTTGAAGACTATGTGATTCTGAAAGGGAAGAGGAAACTCGAAGGGCTGCCGGCTGTTTATACAGAATCCGATGAGGAGGCAGAAACACTGGAGATCTACCTGAGAGACCGGGTGATGAATACAAAGATAATTCTCTCCTACACGATTTTTGAGAATCTGCCGGTAATTATCAGAAATACAAGATTTGTCCATGAGGGAGAGAGCAGCATTGTTCTGGAGCGTGCCATGAGCCTGAATCTGGATCTGCCGGACGACAGATATGAGATGGTCGAGCTGACCGGGGCATGGGCAAGAGAACGTTATGTGAAAACAGCACCTCTCCACGAGGGAATTCAGGCTATTTACAGTATGCGCGGGCACAGCAGCCACCAGTTCAATCCATTTTTTGCACTGAAGCGGCCGGAGACGACAGAGGATGCCGGAGAAGCAATCGGGATCAGCCTGGTTTACAGCGGAAATTTCCTGGGACAGACAGCAGTGGATACATTTGGAGTGGCAAGAGCCATGATCGGAATTCATCCGGAAGGCTTTTCATGGACACTGAAAAAGGGAGAAACTTTCCAGACTCCGGAGGCGGTACTCGTTTATTCCGGAGAGGGACTCGGAAAGATGAGCAGGACATTTCACCGGCTTTATCGCAAACGTCTTGCAAGAGGATACTGGAGAGATCGTGTCCGACCGGTGGTAATCAATAACTGGGAAGCCACCTTTATGGATTTTACAGAAGATAAAATTCTGAAATTCGCGGAAACAGCCCGGAAACTCGGGGTTGAGATGATGGTGCTTGATGACGGCTGGTTTGGACATAGAGATGACGATACTTCGTCTCTCGGGGACTGGTATCCTGATCCGAAGAAACTGCCGCAGGGAATCCGCGGACTGGCAGAAAAGATTGAAAACATGGGAATGAAATTCGGGCTTTGGATTGAGCCTGAAATGGTAAATAAAGACAGCAGACTTTATGAGGAACATCCGGACTGGGTGATCAACGTACCGTATCGGGATGCATGCCACGGGAGAAACCAGTTTGTGCTGGACTTTTCGAAAGAGGAAGTGGTGGATTATATCGGTGACCAGATTTCCGGAATTTTGCGGGATGCGCCTGTATCGTATATCAAATGGGACATGAACCGAAGTATCTCGGAGGCATTCTCGCAGGGAAGAAAAGCAGAGGAGCAGGGAAAACTGTTCCACCGGCATATTCTTGGCGTCTACCGCCTGTATGAACGTCTTACATCTGAATTCCCGGAGGTGTTGTTTGAATCCTGCGCGAGCGGCGGGGCCAGATTTGATCCTGGAATGCTTTACTATGCACCGCAGTGCTGGACGTCGGATAATACGGATGCGGTAGAACGGCTTCGGATTCAGTACGGAACTTCTTTTGTATACCCGCTGAGTTCCATGGGATGCCATGTATCGGAGGCCCCGAATCAGCAGACATTTCGAAACACGCCGCTTTCCACAAGAGCGGAGACGGCATACTTCGGATGCTTTGGTTATGAAATGGATCTGGATACTCTGACAGAAGAGGAGAAAGAAGAAGTCAAAGAGCAGATTCAATATTATAAACGAATCCGGAAACTGATTATGGAGGGAACATTTTACCGGTTAATCAGTCCGTTTGAAGGAGACGAGGCGGCATGGATAGTCGTGTCAGAAGATAAAAGACATGCGCTGGCGGGATATTACCGTATGAGGCAGCCTGCCAATGCACCGTTGAAACGGCTGACTTTGAAAGGTCTGGACGAAAACCTCTGTTACAAGATAAAGGAAACAGGACTGGAAGCATGCGGAGATGAGCTGATGCGGGCAGGAATGGCAGTCTCGGATTATGCAAGCGGTATCCGCGAGAAAAAAGAGAGACAGGGAGATTATCAGTCACGGCTTTTTGAACTGACAGCACAGTCATAAGGAAGGGAATATGGGAAGATGAAACAGATCATTACATGTGCAATTGCAGGACTTGGAAACAGGGGAAATGATATCTATGGAAATTACCAGTTTGTAAGCCCGGAAGAAATGAAGGTTACAGCTGTTGCCGAACCACAGGAAGAAAAACGCGAAGCAGCCAGAATGCGATACGGTCTGCCGGAGAACAGATGCTTTTCGTCCGCGGAGGAAATGCTGGCGCAGCCAAAACTTGCCGATGTGATGGTGATTGCGACACAGGACCGGCAGCATGTAGAGCAGGCGGTAAATGCGATTAAAAAGGGATATCACGTACTCTGCGAAAAACCAATCTCACCGGATCCGGAGGAATGCAGGCGTCTTCAGAAGGCAGCGCATGAATATCAGAGAATTGTCGCAGTTGGGCATGTACTCCGTTATACGCCATTTTATTCAAAGATTAAGGAACTGATTGCAGGCGGAGCTATTGGGGAAGTTGTTTCCATTCAGGCGATGGAGCAGGTGACATACTGGCATCAGGCTCACAGCTATGTGAGAGGGAACTGGAGAAGAACAGACG
Organism: Drancourtella sp. An57; assembly: GCF_002161525.1. Classification (NCBI taxonomy): domain Bacteria; kingdom Bacillati; phylum Bacillota; class Clostridia; order Eubacteriales; family Oscillospiraceae; genus Drancourtella; species Drancourtella sp. An57. Next base: position 102,755 of record NZ_NFHY01000001.1, on the reverse strand, counting down.
AGACCAGCCCGATGATTCTCGCAAAGAGCTGCCATGATCTGGATATTTTTGTCTGGCTCCTTGGGAAACGGTGCAAAAAGGTTTCTTCATATGGAGGACTTTATCTGTTCCGCCCGGAAAAGGCACCGGAAGGGGCTGCAAAACGCTGTCTGGACGGATGCCCGGCGAAAGCTGACTGCCCGTATGATGCAGAGAAGATTTATATTACAAATGAACGCACAGGAATCCGGACTGTAGTCCGGGAAGGAAAGACCGGAGATGCAGCCTGGCCGTGTTGTGTGCTGACACCGAATGACCTTTCAGAGGCGGCAGTACGGAAGGCACTTAAAACCGGACCTTACGGCAGATGCGTTTATGCATGCGATAACGATGTAGTCGATCATCAGGTCGTCAACATGGAATTTGAAGATGGAATTACGGTAGATTTCCAGATGACAGCCTTTACGGGAGAGGGTGGGCGGACCATCCATATCTGCGGAACAAAAGGAGACATCAAAGGAAATCTGGGAAAAAATAAAGTAATACTGACACAATTTGGAAGGACACCGGTAAGCTTTGAGGTCGCATAAGGCGACATGAGCGGACATGCCGGAGGTGATAATCGTCTCAACCTTCTTGTCAAGCTTCAGAGAGAACTTGGCCTGACTTACCTGTTTATTGCACACGATCTGTCTATGGTGAAACATATTTCCGACCGTGTCGGCGTTATGTATATGGGACATATCGTTGAACTTGCGTCAAGTAAAGAGTTGTACGCAAACCCGCAGCACCCATACACAAAAGCACTTCTGAGCGCGATTCCGCTCCCGAATCCGGAGAAGGAGAAAAACAAGGTTGTGCTCCCGCTCGAAGGAGAAGTGGGAAGCCCGATCAACTGCGGTCCGGGATGCCTATTCGCAAGCAGATGCAAATATGCTACAGAAAGGTGCAAAAACAAAACACCGGTATTAAAAGAGATCGAAAAAGAACACTTCGCAGCATGCCATCTGTTCGACTAAGGACGGACAGATGGGGCTGCAAAACCCCGACGGGAGCAGTGAAAGCTGCTCCTTTTTCTATGATAAAAAGACAAGGGATAGATTTTTTCCCGCTGCGGGCTTATAATAAAGGCATAGAATTCCTCTGTATATGGAGGAAGAATATGGCGAAAAAGAAAACATTACAGGAATTGATAATCAAGGACAATTTTCTTTTCGGAGCAGTCATGGTGAATGAAGAGAACTGCAAAGAATTTCTGGAGAATATGCAGAGATTCCTAATACTTATGTGATCTTTGTATGCGATTTTGACCCATTTGGAGAGGCAAAATATCGATACAGTTTCCAGAATATATGTAAAGAAGTGCCAGACATCCAGTTACCGGACGGCAGACAAATCATCTATTTGAGCACCTGCGGAAAGAATCCGGCGGAAGTTCCGGAAAAGCTGGTGAAATTTCTTGCGTTTGTAAAAGCAGATTTAAAAGAAAGCCAGAATAACTTTGCAGATTCATATGTACAGAAGCTACAGGAATTTATCGTGGATGTGAAGAAAAGCCGGGAAATGGAGGCGAGGTTTATGATTCTGGAAGAGATGCTGAGAGACGAAAGGAACGCCGGAAAAACAGAAGGAGTAAAGTACACTTTACTGGAAACTATAAATGCCTATGGAGAAATTCCTTCCGAACTTCAGGAAAAAATTGAAAAAGAAACAGATCTGGAAGTTTTGAAAAGCTGGTTTCAGACAGCGCTTCGAGCGGGATCTGTTGAGGCATTTGAAGAGGCAATTCAGAGCAGATAATCAGCGGTCATTCTGAGCCGCAAAAGAGATTCATTTTTGACTGTCGGTATCACAGTGAATTCATAGCTGCATATCGACAGTCTCAGATCTATGTTACATATCAAAACTGTCGATTCGGCAGAGATTCAATTAATGATACAGAGGAATTCTATTTCAATTTAAAAGCGAATTGAGTTTTCCGAAAAAGGGTATTATGATAAAAGAGGAGGAAAACTGCAAAAGAATCGGAGGTACTTGAATATGGCGAAGACAAGAAATATGTATGACGTGATTATTATCGGGGCAGGACCGTCAGGTATTTTCTGCGCGTACGAGCTGATGCAGAAAAGGCCGGATTTGAAGGTTCTGATGCTGGAAAAAGGACGTTCGATTGAAAAACGGACATGCCCAAAGAGAAAGACGAAAGTCTGCATGGGGTGTAAGCCTTGTTCCATCACGACAGGATTTGCAGGAGCAGGAGCATTTTCCGACGGGAAACTCTCTCTCTCTCCGGAAGTCGGAGGGACTCTTCCGGACATTTTAGGTTATGAAAAAGCGGAAGAGCTGATCCGGGAGGCGGACAGCATTTATCTGAAATTCGGAGCAGATGAAAAGGTTTACGGTCTGGATGATATGCAGGCGATCGAGGACATCCGTGCAAAATCCATCCGTGCAAATCTGAAATTGATTGAGTGCCCGATCCGGCATCTTGGTACAGAAGAAGGATACAAGATTTATACAAGACTTCAGAAGCATCTGGAGGAAACTAATGTAGAAATCCGGTTTATGACGATGGTTCAGGATATTCTTATAGAGGATGGAAAAGCAGTCGGAGTGGTCACAGAGAAAGGAGAAACCTTCTATGCGCCGGAGATCGTTGCAGGCGTCGGCAGGGAAGGCTCTGAATGGTTTTCGCATATCTGTCAGGAACATGGGATTGAAACGCAGAATGGAACGGTTGATGTGGGAGTCCGTGTAGAGGTCCGGGATGAGATTATGAAAGAGCTAAATGAAAAGCTCTATGAAGCGAAGCTTGTCTACTATACACCGACATTTGACGATAAAGTGCGTGTATTCTGTACAAATCCATCCGGAGAAGTAGCGACAGAATACTATGAAGGCGGACTTGCGGTTGTGAACGGGCACGCCTATAAATCAAAAGATATGAAGACAAAGAATACCAATTTCGCTCTTCTGGTGTCAAAGAACTTTACCGAACCGTTTAAAACTCCGATTGAGTACGGAAAACACATTGCGCAGCTTGGGAATATGCTCTGTGATGGAAAAATTCTTGTTCAGAGATACGGGGATTTCCGGCGCGGCAGAAGAACAACATCAGAGCGTCTCGTAAGAAACAACCTGATTCCGACTTTGAAAGATGCAGTGCCGGGAGACCTTTCACTGGTATTCCCACACAGAATCATGGTTGATATTGATGAAATGATCAAAGCCCTTGATAAGGTGACTCCGGGAATTGCAAGTGATGAGACACTGCTCTATGGAGTGGAAGTCAAATTTTACTCCAATAAGGTTGTAACGGACAAAGAATTTGAGACAAATATAAAAGGCCTCCGTGCAATGGGAGACGGAGCAGCCATTACAAGAGGCCTTCAGCAGGCATCGGCTAACGGCCTTTATACAGCAAGGTGTATTCTGAACAAGATGGAACAGGCGGAGGAGTGATCGCATGAGGCAGGACGGCAGGCCGGTGGTGATGAATTTTACTGGCATTTATGAGAAAGAGACATTTTACCGGAGCGAAAAAATCTGCTGGATCGACTGCAGAGATATCCACGGGACAAACTGCTACTGTGATGAACAGGCGGAGCAGATTCTGGAAGAGCGGATAAGGAAACTTCCGCCGGAAGGGATTCACTTTATTGACTCCGGAAATTATCACTATATGACAAAACTTTGGACCGATAAGATCAGGGAGCCGTTTGTCCTTATTTTAATCGATCATCATCCGGATGCCCAGCCATCTCTGTTTGAAAATCTGCTTTCCTGCGGATGCTGGGCTGCGCGGGTGCTGGACGAAAATCCGCATGTAAGAAAGATCGTTCTGCTTGGAGCGGAAGAGGAACTTGTAAAAAGTCTTCCGGAAAAATACAAAGACAGAATTGCCGCCTACAATGAAGAGGCTGTGGTGCATGACCGCATCTGGGAGGAATTCCGGAAGAAACATATTGAAGTGCCGGTGTATCTTACGATCGACAAGGATATTCTGGATCCTTCGCAGGTGAAGACAAACTGGAATCAGGGGAAAATGAAACTTGCGGATTTGAAAAAGGTAATTTATCAGATTCTGCTTCATGAGCAGGTGATAGGTGTAGATATCTGTGGAGAATGTACCGGTTCTATTCTGGAAGAAGCAGGCAGGAAGGAAATGGAACAGGACGACCGGATTAATGGTAGTTTACTTCATCTGCTGGAATGCTGAGAGAAATTTGCAATTCATGCCTTATTTATAATGGAAAAAAATGTTATACTATATATAAATAGGTAACGAAAGGGATTGATTGAGCAAAGAAAGGCGTGAGCGCATGTTTAAAGTTGGAGAGTATGTTGTATATGGTCATAATGGCGTCTGTCGGATCACAAAGATCGGGCCGCTGGAGACAGTGGCAAAAGATAAGGACAGGCTGTATTATACCCTGATTCCCTTTGGGGAGACGGGAAGTACAGTATTTGCTCCCGTAGACAGCCAGAAGATACCGATGAGAAAGATTATCAGTAAAGAGGAGGCTCTGTTGCTGATTGAGGAAATGAAGGAAATTGCGGTACTTGGGATTACGGAAGAGCGGAAGCGTGAAGAGACTTATAAAAACGCACTTAAGACATGCGACTGCAAAAAGCTGGTCAGTCTGATTAAGACCATCTATCGCAGAAAGCAGGAACGGGAAGCACAGGGGAAACATCTGACAGCGGCGGACAGCCGGTATTTCCGGACAGCGGAACATGTGCTTTATGATGAGCTGGCTGCGGCTCTGGAGATCGAGAGCGGTAAGGTGAAAGATTTTATTTCGGAAAAATTAGGTGAAGAATAGTCCCGCGTTTTACACGCATTTAACGAAACAGGCGGGGTGAATTTAACCGTGTTCTCTTATACTGATAAGAAATTGTATGAAAAGAGAGCACGAATCATGGAAAAAACAATTACATTTTTTGTAAACCGGTCAACACCGGCAAAACTGGAAGAAACGATCACAATATCCAAGGCAATGAAACGAATGACAATCACTTCAAAAACAGACTGGGCCGGATATATTGTGATCAGAGATGAAAAGAACAGGATCCGGCTTTTACGTATGTGCGGATACGGAGAGGAAGACTTTACGATTGCACGACATGCTTCCCACACGTCTCCGGGCGGCGTCCCGGGACCTGTTGGAGCAGGCAGATGGAAAATCTGCCTGTATCTTTTTCCGGAATTTTTCGAGACGATTCCCGAAGGTGAGACGATACCGCTGCGGATCTGCATCAGCGGAGAAAAGGGAGAATTGCAGGAAACAATGGGATCAAAAGTCTGGGTTGACCGGCATTATCGCGAGCAGTTATGGCTTGGATATTTTAACAGCAAGGAGTTTTACAGCAACAGGACAGGGTGGTATCTCGGAGCTCTTCATACACGTACCCGGATGTCCGGCGGGGAAAATACGATCCGGGAGGCTGTAAAGAGAGCGAAAGCAGATGGCGTCGATGTCTATGTCACGACAGAGAGAAATGTGGTGGCGACAGGTTGGAAGGACAGCTCCGTCATGACAGTCCCGGGCGTGGAACTTACATCCTGTTTCGGAGACATAGGATTGATCGGAATTGATAAGATGCCGGAACGTCTGGAAGAACTGATAGAGAGCAGAGGGACAAAAGAGAGCGGACAGTATCTTTATGAGACAGTTCGGGAAGCGGTAAAGAGAGGATGGATTCTGAATCTGGAACATCCGTTTCAGAAAGGAAGCGAATGGAAAGAGGATGCCATTCCGGTTTCGTCACTGACCTGTATGGAAATCGGAAAAAGTATGGAAGAATTCGCGAAAACATCGATACTTCTGGACAGGCTATGGGGAGAAGGATACCGGATCTGGGCGACAAAAGAAAAGGAAACTCTGATACATTGCGAGGCGCTTACACCGGAAATCTTTCTGGAAAATATTAAAAAAGGTCATATGGTTCTGGCGGAAAACAGGAATTCAGAACTGAAGATACGGTCAGAAGGAGAAGAGTATCTTCCGGGAGATGAACTTCCGGAACAGAACAGGAAGATTGATATTCGCATTTACATTGAATCAGCCAGGAAGCCGGAAGTTTATATCATACATAACGGAGAGAGAATCCGTATGGATGTGATACAGACAGAGAGCGGGTGGAAAGCAGAAGAGAAAATCCGGTTCCGCAAAGGAGAGTGGAACTGGGCGAGAGTTGAGGCATTCCATCCGGAGAAAGGCCTGCTGTTTTACAGTAATCCGGTATGGCAGGGAAAAAAGAAACTTTGTGATTAACATTCATAGATAAAAACAGTAAAAATAAAAGAACAGTTTGTTCTCAGGCACTGGGAGCAGGCTGTTTTTTTGTTTGACAGGAAACTTTGTTCCCTGTTAAATAAAAACGCTTCGCGGGATGTGCACTCGCGCAAAGCAGAAGCTTGCCGCTAAAGCGACCACGCTCGGCGCAAGAGTTCCACAAGCGCAACTCTTTGTTATGGAAACAGGCAATATTTCTAATTGGATCATAATTATAGAAAAAACAAATAAGAAAAAAGGAAGTTATAGAAAATGTGCGAAACATACAAAAATAAAAATTGAGTTTGTAGAATAATCATGATGAAAATTTTGCGATAAAAGTTAAAATGAAGAGGTATGTAAAATATTAATTATGAAAGAGTGGAGTAAGTGCGATGTTCAAAGTAAGTTATTTTATGGAAGTGCTTCCTGTTATAGCGAGCAAGGTAAACGTTACTTTTGAGCTTACGATTGCGGCAACGATTTTTGCACTTCTGGTAGGTGTGGTGATTGCGGTCATAGGCTATTATAAAGTACCTGTTTTAAGCCAGCTTACCAGAGTGTATGTTTCGGTTATGAGAGGAACACCGGTTGTGGCACAGCTGTATTTTTTCTATTATGGAATTGCGCTGTACAGCAACTTTGTAAAAAATATGACACCTTTGGTGGCGGTAGCGGTAGTTATGAGTTTGAATATGGGGGCTTTTATGTCAGAAAGCATCCGTGGTGCACTTCTTTCTGTAGATGAAGGACAAAAAGAAGCTGCATATTCTCTGGGAATGACCAATCTTCAGCTGGTGGTCCGTATTATTATTCCACAGGCTGTGCGGATTGCGCTGCCTCCGCTTTTTAACGATGTCATCAATCTTATTAAAATGACATCACTGGCATTTATGATCGGCGTGCCGGATATTATGGGAGCCGCCAAGATTGAAGGAGCCAAAACATTCCGTTATTTTGAAATTTATGCGGCGGTTATGCTGATTTACTGGATTATTGTTTTTATACTTGGAATTGTTCACAAGTTCCTGGAGAAAAAATGCGCAAGTATGTATTAATATTCAGCTGTTTTATGGGATCTTAAACGGAGTGCCGTTGAGATAAACATGATACTTAGAAAGAAGAGGAGTAATGATTATGAAAAAACGTGTATTAGCAGCAATAATGGCAGCGATGATGGTGGTTCTTACGGCAGGCGGCTGTGGGGACGGATCGGGTTCTGATTCAGATTCCAATAAATCCTCTGATCAGAAAACGAATGATAAAAAAACAGTAACTGTTGTAACGGCCGGAACTGGAGAACCGTATTCCCTTTTGGCAGATGATGGATCATGGACAGGGATTGATTCCGATATGTGGGCCGAAATTGAGGAACGGACAGGGTGGAATGTAGAAGTAAAACAGGCTGCATTCGACGCAATGTGGGGAGAACTGGATACAGAACGTGCAGACGTTGTTGCAAACTGTACAGCTGTGACAGACGAAAGAATGGAGAAATATAATGCGACAATCCCATATTATGGTGATGCACAGTGTATTATCGTAAATAATGAGAACGAAGATCTTCAGACAGTTGAGGACTTGAAAGGTCTGACTGTAGGATGTACTAATGGACAGGCGGCACAGAACATTATCCAGGGCCTCGCAGAGCAGTATGGATTTACAGTCACTCTTTATGAAGACAGCGCAGTAGGAATGAACGATCTGATGCTTGACAGAATCGATGCTTATGCGAATACGACTACAAACGTAAACCAGTTTATGCATAATAACGAAGAGGCTGATTTCCGTTTCTTTGATGAAAAGCTTTTGGCGAATAATGTTGCCTATTTCCTTCCGAAAACAGATGAAGGAAAGGAACTCTGTGATGAATTAAACGGTCTGATTCAGGAAATGCTGGATGACGGAACCATTGCGGAGATCACAGAAAAATGGATGTATGCAGACATGACACAGTTGATTCAGGAAGAGTAATATGATGGAGAAAGAAAAACAACTTGTAAAAATTGAACACCTTTATAAAGAATTTGACAGTGATACAAAAGTACTGAAGGATATCAACCTGACAATCAATAAAAATGAAGTGATTGCAATCCTTGGACCGTCCGGAACCGGAAAATCCACACTGCTTCGGTGCCTGAATTATTTGACTGAACCGACATCAGGAGTCATTTCCATCAGTGATGTTACAGTAGATGCCGCGCATCACACGAAGAAGGAGATTTTGGAACTTCGCAAACATTCTTCTATGGTATTTCAGAGCTACAATCTTTTCAAAAATAAGACAGCTCTGGAAAATGTAATGGAAGCATTGACACAGGTTCAGAAGAAACCAAAGGCCGAAGCGGAAAAAATTGCCCTGGAATTATTAGGAAAAGTAGGAATGCTGGAAAGGAAGGATTTCTATCCTTCAAAACTCTCCGGCGGTCAGCAGCAGAGGGTAGGAATTGCAAGAGCACTGGCGGTTAATCCGAATGTTCTTCTGTTTGATGAGCCGACTTCTGCACTGGATCCGGAACTGGTAGGTGAGGTACTAAATACGATTAAAAAACTTGCGGAAGAAGGCACGACTATGATTCTGGTGACACATGAGGTAGGGTTTGCCAGAGAAGTAGCTACCCGCGTCCTCTTTATGGATGGAGGGCAGATTGCTGCGGATGGAACACCGGAGGAAATTATTGATCACCCGGAAAATCCGAGGATTCGGCAGTTCCTGAATTTTGTAAATCGAAAGTAGATAGAGAGATGGCCTGCACGGATCTGGTGCAGGTCTTTTTCTAAAAGAGGAGGACGGACAGTGGAAGAAAAATTATTTGAAAAAAGTCCTGACATGGAAGAAAGGATCAAATATCTGGCGGAGAAGGAGGAACAGACACTCATACGGATCCGGAGAGAGCTGCATAAGGTGCCGGAAACAGGAGTGTATCTTCCGAAGACGTATGAAATTATCCGAAGAGAACTTCAGAAGATTCCAGGGGTGGAAGTAATCGAACATGCGGCGGAAGGATACGGACTGATTGGAATTATGCGTGGTAAACTTCCCGATGGGAAAACCGTACTTTTGAGAGCTGATATCGATGCACTGCCGGTAGAGGAGCCGGAAGGACTTCCATATCGTTCAGAACATCCGGGATGTATGCACGCATGCGGTCATGACGGCCATGCGGCCTGGCTCATTGGAGCTGCCAGAATTCTCTCAGACATCCGGGACAACTGGGGCGGATGTGTTAAGTTTGTGTTTCAGCCCGGGGAAGAGGTCGGAAAGGGAGCAACAGCATTGATTGAAAAAGATCAGGTGCTGGAAAACCCAAAAGTAGACATGGCATTTGCGGCGCATGGATGGCCGTCTGTGGAAAGCGGGAAAATAGGAATCGCGAGAAGATACGCATTCGGATGTGTGGGAGGATTTTCTATAAAAATCATGGGGAAAAAGGGGCATGCTTCCTGGCCGGAAGAGACAGTAGATCCGATTGCCGCTGCCATTGAGATTTACCAGCATATGCCGTCTGTTCTGACAAAAAAAATATCCGGAACAGAAGCAAAAGTCTTTTCTGTAACCTATATGCAGGCTGGAGATGTGAAAATCCACAATGTGATTCCGGAGACATGTGAATTTGGTGGCACAATGCGTGCGGCGAATATGGATGTATTAAAGAGAATGGGGAAAGAACTGGAAAAAGAAGTCAGGGCAGTCTGCCATGTGGCAGGTGCAGAATATAAGGCGGATATCCGGATACATGGAGGAGCTGTGCACAATGCGGTAGATCTGTTGGAAGGAACTGAGAAAACAGCAAAAGGAATTCTTGGAGAAGATAAAGTGTATTTTATTGAGCATGACCATCTGGGAGGAGAAAATTTTTCTGAATTCAGCAGCCGCGTTCCGGCTGTCTACCTTTTTATCGGAATTCGGCCCAAAGAAAAAGAACAGATTCCGGGACTTCACAGCGCGGAGTATCGGTTTGATGATCACGTTTTAAAAGGAGCAGCGGGAGTATTTGCGGCACTTGGCTACTATGGGTGCATGGGCATTCTACAAAAACAAGAGAAGGGTACAGGTACAGAAGAGTGGAAGAAATAAAATATGTAGACAGAAGAAATACGAATTGTAATAAATGGGATGGACAAAGCAATATGTTCGGAGAGGAAGGACTTCACGCCATGTGGGTGGCGGATATGGATTTTCAGGTCCCTCAGTGTGTGATAAATGCGCTGCGGAAGTATGTAGATCAGGGGGTATACGGATACTATAAAATTCCGGATTCCTATTATCAGGCTTTCATAGACTGGGAAGAAAAACGGCACCATTTCAGAGTAGACAAAGAATGGATCAGGTTTTCTCCGGGTGTGGTTGCCGGTTTCCATTGGCTTGTCCAGATACTAACTCAGCCGGGGGAAGCCGTGATTGTTCATACGCCGGTATATTACCCGTTTTTAAATGCAGTGAAAAATAACAACAGGACACTGATCTGCTCGGATCTGATCACTAATCAAGGGAAATACACGATTAATTACGAGGATTTTGAGAATAAAATTGTAGATAACAAGGTAAAGCTATTTATCCTTTGTTCGCCGCACAATCCTGCCGGGCGTGTGTGGAAGAAAGAAGAACTGGCAAGGCTGTTTAAGATATGCAAAAAGTACGGGGTCTATATTATCTCAGATGAAATTCATCAGGACTTGATTTTTGATGGCAGCAGACATATTCCGTCTCTGTCTGTTGAAGGGTATCAGGATCATATGATTATGCTGGCTGCCCCATCAAAAACATTCAATCTGGCAGCCGGACAGAATTCGCTTGTAATTATTCCAGATGAAAAGCTTCGAAATCTGTGGGATCAGTACACGACGGCAAACCGTGTCATTTCCGGGAATGCCTTCGGCTATATTGCGGCACAGGCAGCGTATGAAGGCGGGGAAACATGGCTCGAAGATGTTCTCAAAAAAATATGGGATAACTATCAGTATGTAAAAAATGAGCTTGCCCGGAAACTTCCGGATGCGGTTGTGACACAGCTGGAAGGAACCTATTTGTGCTGGATTGATCTTGGGGCTTATGTCAGCAGAGAGAATATGAAAGAGCTGATTCAAGGGAAATGTCGCATAGCTGTAGATTATGGAGACTGGTTTGGCGGAGAACGGTTCGGAACATATATCCGGATGAATCTTGCGACTTCCATGGAAAATGTAGAAAAAGGTGTGGATGCACTGGTTTTAAATCTTATCTGATGCATGAAAAATACATGGATTTAAAGGCTGATAGAAGCGCTCTATGGATTTCGTGGAAAAATTCAATTTGACATTCCGGGGCAGTACATTACATAATATTCCGCAAATGGAGTGAGAAACATGTATGACATTAATGACTGTTATAAGATTATTTTTGAAGCAATGGCTGAAAATCTGTCCCTGAATAATATAGCAGAACGGATTTACAGATATACGAAACAAGGAGTCGTATTTATTTCAGGGAGCGGACGGTTGATGGCAAGTGCCGGATTTGGAGGGGATAAGAACTCATTTTCCTTTTTTCGGAAAGAACATTTGTCATGGAACGGATACGAACTGTTTTTTGTAAAAAAGAAGGTCGGAAAAAGCACTCTTTATACAGAACCGATTTATGATAAAAAGAAAGTATCAGGATATGTGCTGCTCATATGCGAGGATATGAAAGACGGGAAGTTTTTTGAGAAACTGGGACAGTTTCTGGCAAAAATCGTAGAACGTTTTTTTGCGCAGGAACAGAAAAGGTATCTGTATAATCAGTCTCTTCGAAGACATATTATTGCATGGGCAATGATGGAAGACGATATCGATACCGGGCAGGTAAAAGAATTGCAAGGCGGAAAGTATATGGCGGTCCTGTTTTTAAAAAGCGGGAATACTGCTGCCGGTCTTTCCGGATTTTTAAGAGACAATGGAAGTTCCGCATATGTATATGAGAATGAATGGGAAGTCCGGGTATTGTTCTGTAAACTGACGGACAGGAGTGCAGGGAGAATCCGGAAAAGAATGGATGAATGTCAGCTTACCGGCTGTGTGAGCGAGCTTTTTTCGGACTGGCATCTCTGCAGAGCAAAACAGCATCTTCTGGCACGTATCATACGGTCCGGCAAGTCTGTACCGGGAGAACAGGGAATCAGACAGGAAAAGGAATGGTTTATTCCGGGAATATACAGTTATGCGACTCCTTTAATTGAGGAGGCCGGACTGATGGACTACTCCATTCAGCGGCTGCTGGAAGAAGATGAAGAAAAACATACGGGACTTTATCATACGCTAAAAGTATATCTGATATGTGAAAATAATATTACACTGGCAGCCAAAAAACTTCATATTCACAGAAACACACTTGTATACAGATTGAAACAGATTGAAAAATGTCTGGAAGTGGATTTGAATGACACCGAAAATTCATGGGATTTATTAGCGTTCATCATGATGCATGATATGGTAAGGCGTAAAACAGGAGAAAGAAAAGAACGATGAAAGTAATTCAGAATTTACCGGAAATATTTGAAGAATTTGGAGAACAGAGACGAAAGGCGTTTCTGGAAATCAAAGAATATAAAGATAAAAATATCCCAGTAGTAGGAATGTATTGCGCATATTTTCCGACAGAACTTGCGATGGCAGTAGGAGCGATTCCGGTAGGACTGTGCTCCTATGCTAACGAGACAGTAGCGGCAGCAGAGAGAGATCTGCCTAAAAGTATCTGTCCTCTCGTCAAATCCAGTTATGGATTTGCGGTGGAAGATAAATGTCCCTTTTTTCATTTCGCGGATCTTGTAATCGGCGAGACAACGTGTGATGGAAAGAAAAAAATGTTTGAAATGATGTCTGAATTCAAACCTGTCTATGTAATGGAGCTGCCAAACAGCCAGTCTGAGCGGGGAGTGAAATTCTGGAGAGAAGAGGTCGTCCGGACAAAAGAGTATTTTGAAGAGTTCTTTCATGTCGTGATAACGGAGCAAATGCTCAGGGATGCTGTTCATCTGAATAATCGCATCCGTACTGCTCTCAAAAATCTTTGTGATGTGATGAAACTGGATCCTGCTCCGGTTACAGGAGAGGATATTCAGAAAATGGTACAGGGCAGTAAATACCGATTTGATTTTTCTTCTACTCCCGAGGTGGTAAATGGAGTGCACGATAAGATTTTGGAGGAATATAAACAGGGTAAGCATCTGGAAAAACGACCGAGGATTCTTGTGACCGGCTGTCCGATCGGGGGAGACAGTATGAAAGTTATCCGCGAAATAGAGGAAAATGGCGGTGTAGTAGTTGCGATAGAAAACTGCAGCGGAGTCAGGACACTGGGGACCATGGTCGATGAGAATGCGGAGGATATTTATGAAGCAATTGCCCGGAAATATCTTTCCACCGGGTGCTCCATCATGACACCAAATGATCATCGTATCGATTTGATTGGAAAAATTATTGATGAGTATCATGTAGACGGAGTAGTTGAAATGATTCTGACCGGATGCCATTCGACAGGAGTAGAATCATTTTATATTCGAAAATTTGTAAACGAGGAGAAACATCTACCGTATCTGGCTGTGGAGACCGATTACTCTCAGGCGGATACAGCGCAGATCTCTACCAGAATGGCGGCTTTCCTTGAAATGATTCAGCCGGAGCGCAGAGAGACCACCGAAATGAAAGCAAATTTTGATATTAATTACTGCTATAAAATCATACTGGAAGGAATTGTAAAAAGAAAGTCTCGCAGGGAAATTCTGGAAGAAATATGGAGATATACCGGGGTTGCGCTATGTGTGTCGGATCCTGGTAATCAGGAAGTATTTTGTATAGGTGAAAAACCGGCAGATTTGAAAAGCTGCATAAGAGAGCTGCCGGAAGGAGGAAAAATAACAGGATATCTGACTTCGGAAACGGATAAAGAAAAAGTAGAAGAACTGCTGGATGTTATCATACAAAGCTATCGTGTGGACTGTGAAAGAGACAGAAACGAAGAAGAACGCCCTGACTTTATCTGGATTCTCACGGATATGGAGGAAAATGCGGATCAGATTTTCAGGATGCTGAATGAAGAACAGGACCTTTTTTTGAAAGTGCAGAGGGAAGGCAAAAAGGAACTGTTTATTTCCGGAACTGACGGAAAAGAAGATAGGGACAGGATGACTGCGAAAGTAAAAGAACTGATGAAAGAAAGGGATGGTAAAATCCTAATAGGAAACGGATTTCAGACCTTTGAGAGCAAAGAAAAGAACAGGGAACTACAAAGGTACGTATTTTCTATTATAAAAAGTAAAAAAGAACGCAGGAAAGTCTGTCTCGTGGAGGACTATTATCACGATCTGGCAGTTACTTACATTGGAAAAAGAATCGAAAAAGAAAATCTGTACGTAGATGAGCTGGAGTGTGTGGAAAAGGAGGACAAAGAAAAAGGGAAAGATCTGTATGAAACACTGTACTGGTACCTGAAGATGAAAAGAAATGCCGCCCAGACGGCAGCAAAACTCAGAATTCATCGAAATACGCTGATGCCGAGAATTGTCCAGCTGAATGATATGATTGGAATTGACGATAAAGACGGTGCAGAATGCGAGAGACTTCTGATGGTTATGGAAATGAAAAAAGTAAAAAACATGTAAGTTAGGAAAACAGACAGAAATTGTGAGGAAACTGTAAATAAATAAGGAAAAGACTTGACTTCATGCTTGGCCATGTGATATTCTGATATGGCGAATGGAAGTATAGGTCTTTTTTTTATGCCTAAAATCAGGCAGCTTCGCAAACTGCCGCGTAACCAGTAAAAAAGAAGTAAAAAAAAGCGAGGTGGAAGTTGTGCGTACAAGAATTACATTAGAATGTACAGAATGTAAGCAGCGTAATTACAACATGACAAAGGATAAGAAAACTCATCCGGAGCGCATGGAAACAAAGAAATACTGCAGATTCTGCAGAACTCACACAGTACACAAAGAAACGAAATAGTCGTTTGAGAAGGAGCGGATGTTATGGGCGATTCTAAAACGAAAGCAAAGAAGCCTTCCAAAATCAAAGGCTTGAAAGCAGAGTTTAAGAAAATTATCTGGCCAGACAAGAAGACTCTTGCAAAACAAACGGTGGCAGTTGTCTCTGTTACTGTAATCTTGGGAGCGATTATCTCGGTAGTCGATGCGCTTCTAACATTCGGAATCGATTTCTTAGTTCGCTAAGAAACTGATGACCTGACAGTAAGAAAGGTGATTAATATGTCAACGGCAAAATGGTATGTAGTTCATACTTATTCAGGGTATGAAAATAAGGTAAAAGCCAACATTGATAAGACAATCGAAAACAGACACCTGGAAGACCAGATTCTGGAAGTCAGGGTTCCGATGCAGGACGTAGTGGAGCTCAAAAACGGAGTTCAGAAAGCTGCCCAGAGAAAGCTGTTTCCGGGCTATGTACTGATTCATATGATTATGAATGACGACACCTGGTATGTTGTACGTAATACACGGGGCGTAACCGGGTTCGTAGGACCGGGATCCAAGCCGGTACCGCTCACAGATGAGGAAATGGCGCCGCTTGGAATCAAGAAAGAAGATATTGTTGTGGACTTTGAGGTAGGCGATACAGTCAGCGTCGTATCAGGCGCATGGGCTGACACTGTTGGAGTCATTCAGGCGATCAATACGCCAAAGCAGAGTGTTACAATCAATGTTGAGTTATTTGGCCGTGAAACACCGGTTGAGATCGGTTTTTCAGATGTCAAGAAAATGTAACGTAAATGAAGTGGGAGGGAAATCCCCGCAAATACCACAAGGAGGTACAATATAATGGCTAAAAAAGTAGAAGGTTATATCAAATTACAGATTCCTGCTGGAAAGGCAACACCGGCTCCTCCGGTTGGTCCTGCTCTTGGTCAGCACGGAGTTAACATCGTAGAATTTACAAAGCAGTTCAACGCAAGAACAGCTGATCAGGGAGATCTGATCATCCCTGTAGTTATCACAGTTTACAATGACAGAAGCTTCAGCTTCATCACAAAGACACCGCCGGCAGCAGTCCTGATCAAAAAGGCCTGCAACATCAAATCAGGATCTGGTGTTCCGAACAAAACAAAAGTAGCTACGATCACAAAAGCTCAGGTTCAGGAAATCGCTGAACTCAAAATGCCAGACTTAAACGCTGCAAGCGTAGAAGCTGCTATGAGCATGATCGCTGGTACATGCAGAAGCATGGGTGTTACAGTAGTTGACTAATTGTAAACGTTAGAAATGTGGGAGGGCTCGCTCCCGATATTACCACTAGGAGGTTATAAGATGAAAAGAGGAAAGAAATATATCGAAGCTTCTAAACTGATTGAAAGAGGAAATCTTTACGACAGAGATGAAGCAATCGCATTAGTTAAAAAAGCTGCAACAGCTAAATTTGACGAGACAATCGAAGTTCATATCAGAACAGGCTGTGACGGACGTCACGCAGATCAGCAGATCCGTGGTGCGGTAGTACTTCCGCACGGAACAGGTAAAAAGGTTCGTATCCTTGTATTTGCAAAGGACGCTAAAGCTGAAGAAGCAAAAGCTGCCGGAGCAGATTACGTTGGAGCAGAAGATCTGATCCCGAGAATCCAGAACGAAAACTGGTTTGACTACGACGTAGTTGTAGCTACACCGGATATGATGGGTGTAGTCGGACGTCTGGGACGTGTACTCGGACCAAAAGGATTAATGCCGAACCCGAAAGCTGGTACAGTAACAATGGACGTTACAAAAGCCATCCAGGACATTAAAGCTGGTAAGATTGAATACAGATTGGACAAGACAAACATTATCCATGTACCGGTTGGAAAAGCTTCCTTCACAGAAGAACAGTTAGCGGACAACTTCCAGACGCTTATTGATGCAATCAACAAAGCAAGACCGGCAGCTGTAAAAGGTCAGTACCTGAAGAGTGTAACAATCACATCTACAATGGGACCTGGCGTAAAAGTAAATCCGGCTAAATTAGCTTAATCAGATTTGCGTAGATAAAGGGGAATCCTGCAAAAGCAGGATTCCTTTTTGTTATACAATTCTATAACTGAAATCAATTTGCGGTTTTATTTTAAAGATTTTATAATAGAATTAAAGAGTCCGACTAACCACGGACCTGGCAGCCGATGGATTGTTTATAATAGGAAGAAAGAAGGTAACAAAATGATTTACAAAGATTTTCAGGGCCTGAAACTGTCTGCCCTTGGACTTGGTACAATGCGTCTTCCGGTAATTGATGGAGACGATGCCAGAATCGATGAGAAGGCAACAGAGGAAATGGTGGCTTATGCGATGGAGCATGGTGTCAACTATTTTGATACTGCATGGGGATATCATAATGGAAACTCTGAACTGGTCACAGGAAAGATGTTAAGCAAATATCCAAGGGAAAGCTTTTATCTTGCTACGAAGTTCCCGGGTTACGATCTTTCCAACATGGACAAAGTAGAAGAGATTTTTGAAAAGCAGCTGGAAAAATGTCAGGTAGAGTATTTTGATTTTTATTTGTTCCACAATGTGTGCGAGATGAATATCGATGCCTATCTGGATCGTTCTAATGGAATCTACGAATATCTGATGAAACAGAAAGAAAACGGACGGATCCGTCATTTGGGATTCTCTGCACATGGAAGCTATGATGTCATGAAGAGATTTCTGGAAGCATATGGAGAGGGAATGGAGTTCTGCCAGATCCAGATCAACTATCTTGACTGGTCTTTCCAGGACGCAAAGGCCAAAGTAGAATTGCTGAAAGAATACAATCTTCCGGTTTGGGTTATGGAGCCGCTCAGGGGTGGAAAACTTGCCAAACTGAAAGACAGGGAAGAAGAAATATTAAAATCCATGCGTCCGGACGAAGGAATTCCGGCGTGGGCATTCAGGTTCCTCCAGTCTATTCCGGAAGTGACAGTAACCCTGTCCGGTATGTCCAACATGGAACAGCTTCAGGATAATATCAGCACCTTTGAGACAGAAAAACCGCTCTCCAACGAAGAGATGGATAAGCTGTTGTCTGTGGCAAACGGAATGCTGGACGGCACACTTCCGTGTACCGCATGCCATTATTGTGTCAGCCACTGTCCACAGGGCCTTGATATCCCGAAACTCTTAAGTCTGTACAATGAACACAGCTTTACGGGCGGCGGCTTCATTGCACCGATGGTTATGGGAACCCTTCCGGAAGATAAACGGCCGGGCGCCTGCATCGGATGCAGAAGCTGTGAAGCAGTCTGCCCGCAGCAGATCAAAATTTCCGAGGCAATGGCAGATTTTTCGGCAAGACTGAAAGCATAAAGAAGAGAATGAAAAACCGGGAGAAATGCACGCTCATCTTGTGAATTTCTTCCGGTTTTTGAAATATGCCAAATCGTCTCTACATTACAATAAAAATTTTTGGAACTCCTCTGGCGTTGTACCATACTCCTCTGCGGCCTGCTCCAAAGTCAGCAAATGTTTACGATACAGATTGAGCAGAAGTTCTTTCTTTTCAAATTCCATACCAGCGATTTTGCCATCTTCCCAGCTTTCCCGCCGAAGATCTTCTTCATATTTTTCCTGATCAAATTCTTCCAGGATCACATCGCTCACCTCCGCACTGTTTTGTTCCAGGAATTCTTTCAGAATATCCTTTTTAATACAGCTTTTCTGCGCTTCCTGGACTGCTGTTTCTATGGCAAGCCCCTGTTTCTGGTTCTCTCTTACTTCATTTATAAAGTAGGAGTATTCCCATAGGACTTTACAGCTTTCGAGAAGTTCCTGATTGTGCCCAAGATTGATGTTGAGCATCAGTGCCCGGCATTCCAGTGCTGCCTGTCCTGTAAACGCAGATTTCATAAAGGAATCTGAAAGGTTTAATTCCCGGTATTTTCTTTGTTTTTTCTTCATAGGCAGAAGCCTCCTTTGATTTGAAAATAGAATTGAATGAATAGACAACAAGAAATGTCTCCCGCCTTGTAGGAAAAGGCGGGAAAGAATATGTTCACAGTATAGTAATAGAAGTGATATAAATCAACATATGCCAAATTGTTTCTGCATTACAATAAAAATTTTCGGAATTCCTCTGTCGTTGTACCATACTCCTCTGCGGCCTGCTCCAAAGTCAGCAAATGTTTACGGTAGAGATTGACAAGCAGTTCTTTCTTTTCCAACGCTTTGCCCTCTTCCCTTCCGATGCTTTTACCCTCTTCCATACCAGCGATTTTGCCATCCTCCCAGCTTTCCCGCCGAAGATCTTCCTCATATTTTTCCTGATCAAATTCTTCCAGGATCACATCGCTCACCTCCGCACTGTTTTGTTCCAGGAATTCTTTCAGAATATCCTTTTCAATACAGCTTTTCTGCGCTTCCTGGACTGCTGTTTCTATGGCAAGCCCCTGACGCTGGTTTTCCCTTACTTCGTTTATAAAGTAGGAGTATTCCCATAGGACTTTACAGCTTTCGAGAAGTGCCTGATTATGCCCAAGATTGATGTTGAGCATCAGTGCCCGGCATTCCAGTGCCGCCTGTTCCGTAAAAGCAGATTTCATAAAGGAATCTGAAAGGTTCAATTCCCGGTATTCCGATTCTTCGCTTTGTCCATTATAGAATACCACATATACCGGTACGGGTAAAGGAATCCGTCGTGTGCTGTAAAGATTCAGCCCGTGTTTCTTGATATAGTTCTGGTAAATGCGTGCCATATAAAACAGGCCGCGGATCGGCATATTTGGATTCAGGGTGCTTTGATGTTCGTACAGATTCAGGGTACTGGAAAAGAGAAAAGATACGTCATTTTTCATTCCTACATAGATGACGTCTTCCAGAGTGGTGATTTCAAGATCTTCTTCGTTCGTATAGGAAGAGTGGTTTAATGCGTTATAGAGGGATAAAAGATTGTGTCTGTCCCGGAAAATCATACGGAAAAGAGTGTCTTTGTACTTTCGGTTGACAGGTTTTCCCAAGGACCGGTTCCGTTTTTTTGTTTTAGATGTGATTTTTCTTTGTTTTTTCTTCATAGGCAGAAGCCTCCTTTGATTTGAAAATAGAATGGAATCAATAGATAATAAGAAATGGCTCCCGCCTTGTAGGAAAAGGCGGGAAAGAATATGCCCCTAGTATAGCAATAGAGGAGATAGAAATCAACAGCCGGGCTGTCAATCAATAAAATTCTCATAATTTTTTCTACCGATATATAAAATTATTAATTAAGAAAACCAGTTTGGAAACCGTTTCTTATATTCAGACGGCGAATATCCCGTTACCGACTTGAAAAGTCGGGAGAAGGAAAATGGATTTTCTAGTCCTACCGCATTTGCAATGACCTGCAGGGAATAATCTGTATCTACAAGATAGATTTTTGCTTTCTCAATCCGCAGTTCTGTCAGATATTGTTTCGGTGTTTTGAAGTATTTCTGCTTAAAGACCGCGGTTACATAATGAGGATTCAGATGCAAATAGTCAGCAATGTCCTGAATTTGCATATGTTCATTATAATGCCGGTCAATATAGGCTTTGATCTGCTTCGGATACGGAGCTGAGGAAATGTCCTCCTGATCTTTGTGATGTTCCGCAACAAGGCTCGAAAACATTTCCTTCAGTAGACCATTCAGTTTGAGATGTCCGGATGCGGTTTTTGCTTCCGAAAAAAAGGTGAGAGGAAAGTCTTCGGGTGTAAATCTGGCTCCATCAGGAATACGCCGGTCGGTGAAAGCGAGGAACTTCATGATCATTTTTTCGTAAAGAGTGACATCCTGTATGTCGGTAACGAATCCATCTCCAAAAAGAAGGCTCGTATAATAGCCGGCCTGAGTTCCCTGATAACCGATCCAGCAGTATTTCCATGGGTGGCGGAAATCTGCCTGGTAGGCGGCATTTACGCCTGCGGGAATCAGAAATGCCTGCCCTGGCTTGACCGGATATTTTTTTTCTTCGATCTGCAGAACACCGAAACCGTCTAAAACAAAATGGATCAGATAATAACGCCGGATGCGCGGACCGAAAATATTTCCGCAGACACACTGATCGATGCCGCTGGATTGAAAAGCAAGATCCAGAGAATCTTTTTCTACAGCATTTAAAAATAAATCCGAATTCTGTAACATGATATCCCCCTTTTCTATATAGTGACTTGATTATACAATTTCGCAATGCTAAAAGAAAGAAAAATTGCAAAAAAGAAGAAAAATCTGAGAAATGGCAATGTTTATAGACAAAACAGCTATGGATGCAAAAAGGCATTAATGATAGAATCATACCAATGGAAATGGAGTGAGAAAAAAGTTATGAAAAAGTTATATTATCTAAGCAGAATGACGTTTCAAACAAAATTTGCATATATCAAAGCCTTCTGGTTCAATATTTTCGGAACGGCGGTCTCGATTCTGATTTACTATTTTCTCTGGAAATATGTATTTCAGTCCAGGGATGAGCTGAATGGATTTACGGCGGTGGAGATCACGACTTACGTGATTATTTCCAGACTTCTGTCCTCGCAGTTTTCCGGCGGAATCAACCGGGAGTTTTCCGAGTGGGTCCAGAAAGGCAATATTGTGGTTGAGCTTCTGAGACCGGTACCGCTTGTATTTACGCTCTTTGGAAAAAGAGTGGGAGAATTCCTTTTCTTTATCCTTTTCAAAGGAATTCCAGTCAGTATACTCGCAACCTTTATTTTAGGCGGAACCGGTCCGGATGGCGCAGCAAACTTTGCATTGTTTCTTATCAGTGTCTTTATTTCCATCGGTCTGATGTTCTGGATTGAAGTGATGGTGGGGCTGATTTCGTTCTTTACACTGAATTCATACGGGATTGGTTATACGAAGACGGCGCTGATGTCGATTCTTTCCGGCGGGATTGTACCGCTCTTTCTTTTCCCGGAAGGTGTGGCAAAGGTGTTGGACTATATGCCTTTTGCCGGGATGGTCTCGGTGCCGGTTCGCATTTATCTTGGAAAATATACAGCAGCAGAGGCCTTTTCCTTTATCGGTCTTCAGATTGTCTGGGTTGCGCTGCTTGGAATCGGAGTGATGGCATTTTACCGGTTCGCAATCAAAAAAGTTGTGGTACAGGGAGGTTGATGGTATGAGATGGAAATACTATGCAAAGCTCTGGCTTTGCTATATGAGAATCGGGCTTCTCTGCATGACCCAGTACCCGGCGGACACATTGATCTGGCTGATTTCCATGATCGTTCGGGAGGCCTGCGGGTTCATCGGAATTCTGGCAGTAGCCAGTGTGACGGGAGGCCTTGGCACATGGGGATTTTACGAGATCTGCCTGTTGTTCTCCATGTGTGCGGTAATTGAAGCAATCGGACAGGCATTTTTTGACAATGTCTGGTCTATCGATAAGATGATACGAAGAGGTGAGATGGATGTATTCCTGATCCGTCCGGCGTCACCGTTTGTGCAGATGCTTGGACAAATCATGCATTTTCAGGCAGTGTTAAGTATGGTAGTCTATGTAGGAATTCTGGCGTGGTCTATTCATGGAATCGGCCTTTCTATGGGAGTCCGGGAGATTGTGCTGCTTGTCGAATATGTGATTTTCGGGACGGTCATTAATTCAGGAATCTACACGATTTTTAACTGTCTGAATTTCTGGATTGTTCAGGGCGATGACATTGCGGTTCTCGTGCAGACCTGCCGGGAATTTGTCAAATATCCGCTTCAGGTATTCCCTGCGGCGATACAGGGATTTTTCACCTACGTTCTGCCGCTGGGGTTTGTGGCCTACTATCCGGTGCTTGGTCTTCTTGGAAGAACCGATATGCCGGTCATGATCCTTCTGCCGTGTGTGGCGGCACTGGTAGCCGGAATTGCGGCTGTGATCTGGCGGCTGGGCCTGAAGGGATATAACAGTACAGGAACGTAAGGGGGAAGAAGTTTCTATGCAGATCGAAGTGAATCATTTAGTAAAAGAATATAAAAGGAAAAAAGATCCGGGCTCCGTGGGGAAGGCTCTGGCATCCATGTTTCATCCGCAGTACGATGTGTTCCGGGCGGTAGATGATATCAATTTTCAGATCCGGAAAGGTGAGGCAGTGGGTTATGTCGGACCAAACGGGAGCGGGAAGTCTACAACGATTAAAATGCTTTCCGGAGTGCTGACGCCGACAGCCGGAAAGGTGCTTGTCAATGGACTGGAGCCGTCAAAAAATCGGATGAAGGTTAATAAACATGTCGGCGTTGTATTTGGAAACCGTTCCGTGCTCTGGTGGGACGTGCCGGTCATCGAATCTTACCGAGTGCTGCAGCAGCTCTACGAGATTCCGGAAAACCGATTTCGTCAGAATCTGGAGGAGTTCACGGAACTGATGGAAATGGAAGAACTTCTTGGTACACCGGAGCGACAGCTGTCCCTTGGCCAGAAGATGAAATGTAATATTGCGGCGGCATTTCTTCACGATCCGGAGATCGTTTATCTGGATGAGCCGACCATCGGACTTGACAGTGAGTCCAAATATAAAATCCGGAAATTTATCCGGCGGATGAATGAGGAGAGGAAGACGACCTTTATCGTGACATCTCATGATTTTCAGGACATTGAGTCGCTGTGCCGCAGAATTATCCTCATCAACCATGGGAAACTGGTTGTAGATGATAAAATTGAAAATGTCCGGAAAAATTTTGACCGGAGAAAACAGATCCGTCTGGAACTGGAACACAATCCATGGAATCAGAAAACCGTATTCGAGATTCCGGGAGTGGAAATTCTGCACTCACAGGAATCCGAACTTGTGCTGGAATTTGACAGTGAAGAAAATGACAGCATCCGTATTATCAACCTGATAGCGGAGAAAACAAGAATCCTTGATGTGTCCATCAACGGACAGGATATCGAATCCATCATCCGGGATATCGTAAAACAGGATAACAGAAAATAAGAAAAGGGCGTATCGTACGAAGCTTATGCTTTCGCACACGGTACGCCCTTTGACAGTTATTGTTCTGCAGCACAGGACATCTGTTTTTGGGAACCTGCCATTTTCAGCAGGCAGGTAGAAAGAATCAGGACCACCGGAAATATACAGGCGGCCAAAAGGCCTGCTCTCAGGCTGTCGCCGGAACTTTCCGTTACGAATCCGACGATGCCGGGGCCGATAGATCCTCCAAGATCACCAGCCATTGCAAGCAGTGCGAACATTGCTGTTCCGCCAAGAGGAATACGGGAGGACGATATACTGAATGTACCCGGCCACATGATTCCGACAGAGAAGCCGCACAGAATGCAGCCGGCAAGCCCCAAAGCGGGATGCTGCCCCAGTGCCGACATCAGATAGCAGACAAGACAAAGTGCGCCGGAACCGATCATGAATTTGAGCAGATCTATTTTTTCGCCGTATTTTCCGTAGAGGAGACGGCTGAGTCCCATAGTAACGGCAAACAGAGAAGGGCCGGCAATGTCTCCGATGCTTTTGGAAATTCCAAGAGCTGATTCCACATAGGCGGATGCCCACTGAGCCATGGAGATTCCACTTGCTCCAGCACAAACCATCAGGACAATGGAAACCCAGAAGACCGGAATCATGAAAAGCTTCCGGATTCCTCTGGCTTCCCCTTCTTCTGCAGGATGCCGGATTGGACAAGTAGAAAAGTTGTACACATTGTATAATGGGATCAGAGCCCAGATACATGCAAGAATCCGCCAGTTTTCTATGCCGAAAATGGCAAAAAATGCGGTTGAGAACAGAATAACGCCGACTGCTCCCCAGCAGTAAAAGGAATGAAGCAGGCTCATCACGCTGTCTTTCCTGTCGAAAGGACAGGCTTCCACAATCGGACTGACAAGTACTTCGATCAATCCACTTCCGATTGCATAGATGATGGCACTGAGAAGAATTCCGATGTACGGATCACCAAGAAGCTCCGGCAGCACAGTCAGCCCGATAAGGCCGGAAGCCGAAAGAATCTCGGAAGCCACCACGCTCTTCCGGTAACCGATGCCGTCTACGAATCTGGCACAGAACAGATCCACAAGCAGCTGTGTAAAGAAAAATGCTGTGGAAATGAATGCAATCTTTCCAAGAGGTATGTTGTAGGTGTTGTGGAAAGTCAGAAACAGCAGAGGAGCAAAGTTTGCACAGATTGCCTGTGTTACAAATCCAAGGTAACACGCGGTGAGAGTTTTTTTATATGGATTTTTCATGATTTCTTCCCCCTGTGATTATTATGATTTATCTAGGGGTTTCCGCTCCGGGACTGTTGTTTCCCAAAACGAAAACCAACTGAATTATATCGTACCACATTACGCCTGTCATTGAAATATATCACATATTTGTTGTATAATATCGTAAACGACAGTGCCTTTAAGGAGTGAGAAGCTATGAAGTACGGCAGACAAAGTAACAAAATCATGACCGATGACACTCTGATGGAGACAGTCCGGCATGGAAGCAGCAGTTATCCGTTCCATTATTACTATGAAAATCTGGCTGAGTTTGACTTTAACTGTATCGAGTGGCACTGGCATGTCGAAGTGGAATTTGTTCTGGTTGAAAAAGGCACAGTGAGGTGCGAGATCGGGGAAAAGCAGTTCTCTTTGCGGGAAGGAGACGGACTGTTTGTCAATTCCAGAGTGTTGCACCGCTTTTATTCGGAAGGAGAAGCGGTAGTGCCGAATTTTGTATGCCATCCGGTATTTATAGCGCCACAGGACAGTTTGATCTTTGACAGGTATGTGCTGCCTGTCCTCTCTTCTGCTCTGGATTGTCAGACTTTTGAGGAAAACATATCCTGGCAGTCCGAAGTGCTGACACTTATGAGGGAAACTGTCCGGATTCAGGAGTCGGATTCCGGAAAAGAACTGCTGACGTCGTCGCTGCTTCAGAAGATCTGGTATCTGATGTATGAAAATCTGGAGACGGATCTTGCGGGAAGGAGAATGGATACATCTGTTTCTTCTCAGGCAAGGGTACAGTTGATGATGCAGTATATTCACCAGAATCTGGCGTCAGGTATTTCCCTGAGAGATATTGCCGATCAGGCACTGGTTAGTAAAAGCACCGCGCTCAATCTTTTTCGCCGGTATCTGCATACAACACCGGTGGACTACCTGAACAGCTGCAGACTGAAAGAAGCGGCAAGGCTGCTTACGTCCACGGAGAAAAATATTAAAACAATCTCGAAAGAGACAGGATTTAATCACGAGGATTATTTTTGCAGAAAGTTTAAGCAGCACTACAAGGTAACCCCTACTGAATATAGAAAAGACAGTTTGAAAAAAATTTCAAGGCAGGATAACCATGTGAAATCCTGTACTGCAACCTCAGGTTGACAATGTTCCGTCTTCGGTTGCTGGAAAAAATGCCGGGTTTCGGTTAACCTGTAGGCAGACAAAATCAGAAAGGCAGGATATACAGGTATGGAATTATCAGAAAAAATTCAGATGCTACGGAAGAAGGAGGGGCTTTCGCAGGAAGCATTTGCGGAGAAGATGGGGGTCAGCCGCCAGGCAGTCTCAAAATGGGAGCTTGGGGGTTCACTTAAATAAAGATACCACATCAATCCCACGCTGACTTTTGCTCAACCGATACAGCCGGAGGGCTGGATAACAAGAAAAGGCGGTACGCTACCCCTCCACGGGGCGCATACCGCCTTTTCTTGTGGGGGTTTCCAAAGGGGGCAACGCCCCCATTTGGCACACGACTTTGCGAAGCAAAGTGTAGTGTGTTATACGCTCTGTCGGCGTTGCCGTGAAAATGAGGTTGCCGCCGGGGAGGGCAAGGGCATTTGAAGCGGCAGGAAAACAGGGCTGTGCTTGTGTGGCGTAGAGCCGTAAGCACAGGTCTGGTTTCAACAGCAGACTGGGCGTATATGAAAGCCCCCGTCCCTCGTCCTACGCTCCGACTTGTGGACAAAGTGTCCCGAAGTTGTGGCCACACTCCCGGAAAAGTAGCAGGACAGCGGGCAACCGTCAAGGCTGAAATGAACGGGGTTACACCCGGCCCGTCACCCGCCGTCCCACTGAATGGGTGGACAAGGCGGCCAATCCCTCAAAGTGCTTGGCCGCTCTCTTTCTGATTTTGAGGTATTCAGTTTTTCAAAATTGAATAATCAAAATAAATTTTTTCGATTGAAAAAATTTTATTTGTTATCATCTTCAATGCCATATTTTTTCTTTTGCCGAATCACATAATTACTGATTTTTTCATCATATAGTGGATACTGGTAATCCAACTGGCATGCCACTTCTGACGAAACCTCCCGGAACAATGCCATACATTGTTCAAAGGATTCCCACATATGGGGATAGGAATCCATATTATAAGTGGACATAAGTCGTTCCCACAATTCCTCTGGGACATATTGCTTCATAAATTTATAGTTTTTTCCCAAACTGAAATGAAATCCCTGTTTGATACCAATCAGCCAGGAAATCATGCGAAGCAATTCTTTTCGTACTATATCATTCATATGGTCAATAGCAAAAAGAATTTCTTTGCGGCATAAGCCCTTTACTACATATGTTGTAGTATTCCAAAATTCATTACAGCAATCGTCAAACATTCTTTGAGTAGGCTTCTGCAAGTGGTAGTCTATATCCGTTGGTATTGGCGGCTTTACGATACGGTTGTCTTTATCCAACAGTAACTTTACCAGTTTATCCCATGTAAAATACTCGTCTATCAGTTCCAGCGGCAGCAAAGTTAAATCTATCTTAACATCATCAGTAAACAGCATTAAATATGAAAATCCCTTTTCTACAGCTGGAAATAATTCCATATCTTCCGGCTTTTGCAGAATCAACCTTTCACCAAATATATCTAGCCATTTATCATCACTTGTGAAGCTGTCCATATCCGTAACAAAAAAAGTAATATCAAAATCCTGAAAATCATCAGGCGGAATATTTGTATTTGTTCTAGATCCTTCCAAAGTAACCATGCGAATGCGTTTGTCTGTTTTTGCAAAATTCAAAACAATATCATAAACTTCCTTTTCTGATCTCATTTTTATCTCCTCCAATTATTGAAATAGGTGTGAAGCCATTTTAGGGCTTTCCCGCCTTGATTACCCATCAGCAAAGACGGGCGGGACTGTCAACGGCGGCGCATTTATGCGCCGTTCATCTTGACCGTTGACTGGCTCGGCTGGCTTTGCTATTTCTCTGATAAATGAAATTTCGATTTTTAGAAAGCGTTTAAGATAACAATGCGGCTCCACTTGAAATTTTTTCTTTTACTGCCAAAACAGCCTCTTGGATAGAATAGGTTGTCGTTTCTATAACATTCGATTCATATATCCCCAAATTACAAAATTGCTCCCACATTGTTTCTACTAATTCAACATTTGTTTTTCTGTCTAATTTTGAGCGTTCCACAGCTCGTTTCATAGTTTCTTCTTTACTGGCTCTTAAAACAATATAGTGTACTTCATAATCTTCTCGAACAAGGACTCTCCATGGTTCTAAAAACCACGGCCCGACAATTCCATCTACAATTACATCATATCCGCCGCGGGCATAGCGCTTTGCAGCTTCTAAAAAGGCTTCAATGACAACTAAATTTTGTTCGTTGGACTCTGGTAAATGCGGCGGTATTGCTCCTTTGCTTAAATAATGAAAAAAGTCGTCTGTGTGCATATGCACAGATTTATCCATGTTCGATTCTTTTGCGACAATCGACGCAGTTGTTGTCTTTCCTGTTCCCGGCGAACCTGTAATCACAATAATTCTTCCTTGATTCATCTACATTCTCCCTCGCAATTCAGATTTACCGCTCTCTTTCTGATTTTGGAGCGTTTCTTCTCTCAAGATTGAAATGGGCGGGAAGCCATTTTAGGGCTTTCCCGCCTTGATTGCCCATCAGCAAAGACGGGCGGGACTGTCAACGGCGGCGCATTTATGCGCCGTTCATCTTGACCGTTGATTGGCCCCGCTAACTTTGCTACTCTGTTCTAAGTAATTCCTCAATTTGTTTTTTCATATATTCTACAAGTGCCATCGCTTCCTTTTCTACTGTCTCCCATTCATCAGACAAATTTCCCAAATAAGCTTCCTTTGCCGTTGTTAGCAGGGGGGGAAATCTCTCCGGCAATTTTAAAATTACCCATTTTGCGGCAACATCTTTTGTCGTGATTTCTTCTGTTACTAAAGTAAACCACATTCGTGATAAGGTTAATAACACATTTCTTTCATCACCCTTAAAGCTGGAAATCAAACCAGGTAAAGAAAACCGAATTGCTTTTTTAATTTCGTGAAATGGGATAGCGGGAATAAGCTCTTTGCTTTCCGCCCCCTTCAAAGTTATGCTATTTTTTCTTGCTTGCCATAATAAAATCATTATATCTGGGTCATTGCAGGCTTGCGGATATTCTCCTGCTTCCATCTCTCCCCTTAGCCATTCACCATACATATACTGACATTTTGGCGGAAATTGCAACGGAACAATATCAGATTGATTGATAATAGTTACCTCTAAAGGTCTTTTTTCAATACAGCCTACGGAGCCAGAAATTTTCAATAATTGCTTTGTTAGATCTGCTCTGATTGAATTACTCAATTCTTGTTTAGTAATTATCAGTATATCTATATCACTATCTGGACGCAGCCCATTCATTGTTGCTGAACCATATAAATATATCCCCAATATTTGACCTTGTAATATGGTTTCTGCTATTGAAATAACTTGATTTACTTGTTGTGGAAATTCATTTATATTCATTGTAACTCCTATATGTATTTATTTTTACTCCTCAACAACTGATAAAACAGCGTCTAAGGCTAATTCTAAGGCTATGGATATACTTGTTTTTCCCCATTCTCTTTCTTGGTATTTATGAGGGTCTGCAAGAGTATCGGCTGAAAAAAGCAGCATAGCCCATGTAACTTTTCTAAATTTTGCACACGCCGCCAATGCGGAACATTCCATTTCTACTACTTGACATCCCTCTTCTTTCCGATACTGAACTATTTCTACTGTTTCTCGATAAAAACCGTCTGTTGTCCATGTTTTAACTTCCCAATATGGTATATTCTTTTGGCTTAAAGCAGATTCAATCGCATTTATACCAGCCTTTGAAATCTCTACTTCTCGGGAGGGAGGAAGATAATGGTAAGATGTTCCCTCATCTCTCAATGCAGAAACAGGTATCAAAAATCTATTTTCCGGGATGTCTTCCAATACGCCGCAGGAGCCGACGGAAATAATCTTTGTTACACCCCCTGCAATTAAATATTCTAAAACTTGGACGGCAGCAGCACTTCCCACAGGAGCCGGACATAGACATATTTTCTCCTGATTATAAAGACATTCATAAATAGGATATCGTCTTGTTGCACTTTCAAATTCATCTATCTGTATTCCATCATGGGTATGTGCATAATTTTCAACCTCGTCTCCTAAAAAAGCAAACACTGCTTTTGCAGGAAAACATTTTTTCCCATTTCCCGGCTGAAAAACAGCTTTTGATGCGGTATCGTACTCTAAAACAGGGTAGTCATGCTTTACTAATGGCATATTATTATCTCGAATAACAGGCTATTATTCTATTCCTTTCATCATCTTTTTTGCCAACTGCTTGAACAGGTCGGCAGTTTCTTCATCCATCGGCGTAAGCTGTCCGATCTGTCCGGCAACCATCGCCGCTACATCGTCAATGGAAAGCGGGTTTTGCTTCTGTTCCGCCAATGCGTCCCGCATGGCTTGGAACATCGCGGCGGTCACAGCTTCTCCCGGCTGTTCCCCGTTGTCAATGTCTTTCTTAATATCCCGCAGGATAGCAAGGAACACATTTTTGATTTTCTCAATCTCCGCCTCATGTTCCCCCATCTTCTGGGCGTTCAAAAGCTGTAAATCCTGCTTTGCTTCCGCCCGGTGTTCCGGGTGTTCTTTCATCAGGTCGGACAGGGAAGCCGTTGCTATCTCGATAAGCTGGTTTCTTGCTGTTATCCCCTTTGCCGCCGTGTCCTGAAAATAAATCCGTATCAAATCTATCAGCTTGGGAAAATTCCTGTGTTCCAACAGGCGGTTGAGGATTTGCACATCAACAGCACCCGTCACAAGCCCCCTCACGGCTCCCTCGGACAAGCCTAATTCAGAAATATCGTAGCTTTTACGGACGCTCACGGTAGACAAGCCCAGTATGTAGTCTGTCGATACCTTAAATTCCTTTGCCACACCTATGAGAATATCACTGCTTACCGTTCTTGTTTCGCCGCTGACAATGCGGCTCAACTGGGAAGCGGAAACGCCTATCTTCTCCGCAAGTTCCTTTTGTGTGATGTGGTTCCCATTGCATAAATCGGAAATCCGCTGTCCGGGTGTTCCGGGTAAAGCCATAAACACGCACCTCCTCCGCATACTTCCATTATACAGAATGATTGCAAAAATGCAATTTCCAAAGTGTAAACTTCATCAAAATGCAATTCTCGCAAAATTCCGGGGATTGCATTTTTTTCGTGTAGACTTAGGGTAGTTCATCGATGGACAGCACCTTGAAAACAGAATGACCGTCCGAAAAGGGATACCCCGGTTGGGGAAGCACCGCAAGGAGCCGGACTTCGGGACAAAATGTCCCGAAGCTGCGGGGAGCGTGCCTCGTCGCCGCAAGCTGCGTATCATTCGCTTCCGCCAGAGGGCGAAAGCTCACTCGCTCCGCTGCGGCTCCTCTCCCCACAAAGTCTGACGACTTTGCGGGGGCCCCTGTTGGGAACACGCCGCAGGAATGGGGCAGGAAACCTTTTCGGGGAGAACGGCAACGGAAAGCAAAATGGAGGGAACGCATGAGAGATAACCCCTATAAAGACTTGCCGCCGCTGGAACGCAGGCCGGACGGTTCCCTTTACCGCATGACACCGGCGCAGAGGAAACAGGCGGCCAGCCTGATACGCCGGGAGTGCTGTTGCTGTGAGGACGGCAACTGCATTGTCCTTGACGATGGGGACACCTGCACCTGCCCGCAGACGGTTTCTTTCTCGGTCTGCTGTAAGTGGTTCCGCTGGGCGGTCTTGCCGCTGGACGGGACGCTGGAAGCGGAGATTTTTCGGGATAAGGACTTGAAACGCTGCGAGGTCTGCGGCGGTGTGTTCGTCCCCAAATCCAACCGGGCAAAATACTGCCCCGGCTGTGCCGCCAGAGTTCACAGGCGGCAGAAAACAGAAAGTGAACGGAAAAGGAGGTCTGCTGTGGACAGTTAGGAGCGAAAAAAGCCTTGATTTATCAGGCTTTACAAGCCCCAAACCGGGGCGGGTGGTATAAAGTATCGCCCGCCCCGGAAAACGGGCTTCTAACCGTCCACAAAACGCACTATGACAAATACCATCTATATCCATCAGCTGGAAAAGGCGTTCAGCTTCACCCGGCTCCCGAATTTTCTCTTTGAAGCCCCCACATTCAAGCCCCTGTCTAACGAGGCAAAGGTTCTGTACGCCTTTATCCTGCGCCGGACAGAGTTATCCCGCAAGAATGGGTGGGCGGATGACTGCGGACGGATTTTCCTGTATTACCCTATCTGTGAGGTGGTTGACCTGCTCCACTGTGGGCGGCAGAAAGCGGTGAACACCCTGCGGGAACTGCAATACGCCGGACTGGTGGAAATCCAGAAGCAGGGCTGTGGAAAACCCAACCGCATTTTTCCAAAATCCTATGAAGCGGTTCCAAACACCGACTTCAAGAAATCCCGTTCTGGTACGCCGGAGGACTGAAAACCGTACCCATGAAGTACGGAAACCGCCCCCTTGAAGTACGAAAACCGGACGGTATATAGAAATACAAAGATTAAAATGATTTATTTATATCCATTCCATTCCTATCGTATCAGAGATAATTCTGGCGGGATTTTCCCTGTGGAAACCCCCGGATAGGAAAGGAATGGGGAAAGGAGCAGAATGGCACAACACGCAATTTTGCGGTTTGAGAAGCACAAGGGCAACCCGGCAAGGCCGCTGGAAGCCCATCACGAAAGACAGAAAGAACAATACGCCAGCAATCCCGACATTGACACAAGCCGGAGTAAATACAATTTCCATATCGTCAAGCCGGAGGGACGCTATTACCACTTCATTCAGAGCCGTATCGAGCAGGCCGGATGCCGGACAAGGAAAGACAGCACACGGTTTGTCGATACGCTGATAACCGCCAGCCCGGAGTTTTTCAAGGGGAAATCCCCAAAGGAGATACAGGCGTTCTTCCAAAGGGCGGCAGACTTCCTCATTGGCCGGGCAGGACGGGAAAATATCGTGTCGGCGGTGGTACACATGGACGAGAAAACGCCCCACCTGCATTTGACCTTTGTTCCGCTGACAAAGGACAACCGCCTGTGTGCAAAGGAGATTATCGGCAACCGGGCAAACCTGACGAAGTGGCAGGATGATTTTCACGCCTATATGGTGGAGAAATATCCCGACTTGGAGCGTGGGGAGAGTGCCAGCAAGACAGGCCGGAAGCATATCCCCACCCGGCTTTTCAAACAGGCGGTTTCCCTCTCCAAACAGGCCAGAGCCATTGAAGCCGCCCTTGACGGCATTAACCCGCTGAACGCCGGAAAGAAAAAAGAGGAAGCCCTCTCCATGCTAAAAAAGTGGTTCCCGCAGATAGAGAACTTCTCCGGGCAGTTGAAAAAGTACAAGGTCACAATCAATGACCTGTTGGCGGAGAATGAGAAGTTGGAAGCAAGGGCAAAGGCCAGCGAAAAAGGAAAGATGAAAGATACGATGGAACGGGCAAAGCTGAAAAGCGAACTGGACAATTTACAGCGGCTGGTTGACCGTATCCCGCCGGATATACTGGCGGAACTGAAACGTCAGCAGCGGCACACGGTAAAGGAAAGGTGATAGATATAAGCAAAAATTTTCGCCGCTTCTGTGCGGCATTGTACCTTGAAAACTGAATATGGAGGACACTGGATGGCAAAAAGCGAAAGCGATATTTTTACACCCCGGACAGGGCAGGTCATACAAACAGAGAACGGCACGCAGTATTTTGTATGTGGGAACAACCGTATAAAAATCTCCGAACACTTCGCCGCAGGCGGGAAGCCCCTCGGTGATCTGATTGTAGATGTGGTGCGGCACACCGCAGAAAAAGCCGCTTCAACCTGATAGCCCATCATTGATAACACGTCCACGCTTATGATATAATTGCCATAGAGCAAAAGTATTGTAAGCGTGGGTTGTTTCTTTAGAAGGAGGATTTTTAACGGTGAAACAACCTTACAATACTACGATTTACAACACGGCGCTTTATATGAGATTGAGCCGGGACGATGAACTGCAAGGAGAAAGCGGGAGTATTCAGACACAACGCATGATGCTTCGGCAATATGCCGCCGAGCATGGCCTGAATGTCATAGATGAATATATCGACGATGGATGGTCTGGAACGAACTTTGCTGGGGTTAGATAGCGATACTTTTTACATCTACCATGTTGCGGCGGTCATGGTTGACAACTTGCGTCGGCTCCTGCTCGGTATCAACCTGTCCGACAAAGCTATAATGGATTTCGATTTTCCGGGTGTTGGTTTCCCGGTCTAATTCATGTATCAAAATACGGTCGATAAACTCATGGACGTTTTCATAGGTCAATTCCTGTATGTCGCTGTATTTCCCGACAATCTGAATAAACCTTGATATATCCCTTTTTCGCTCGGTAACGGTTGCGATCTGCTGTTGTAACTCGTCTATCCTTGCGGCAAGGGATTTCTTTTCGTCCTCATAGCCGGAAGTTAGAAACACAAACCGTTCATCTGTCAGTCTGCCTAATGCGTTGTCCTCATACAGCTTGCGGAAAAGCGTGTCAAGTTCGGTCATACGCGCCTGTGCTTTGAAAAGTTCCTTTTGCTGCTGCGCTAATGCCTTTCTCGCTTCCATGTCGCCGTACTCGGTAGCTTTACAGATAAAGTCCTGTTCGTGTTCCTTAACATACCGCAAAACCCGCCGCATATCTTCCAGCACTAAATCAAGAAGTACGTTTTTGCGGATATAATGAGAGGTACACTCGCTGCCTGTCCTTGCCCTGTTGCGCCATGCGCCGCAAGAATAGGAAAACCTGCGCGGCTCGATATTTACGCCCTGTTGGTAATACATCTTATGTCTGCAACCAGCGCAAAACAGCAAGCCGGAAAAAATATCAATCTCCGCTGCTTTTGTCGGGCGGTGGCGGGTAGCAATCCGCTTTTGCGCAAGTTCAAAGGTTTCCTCGTCAACAAGCGGCTCATGGGTGTTTGGGAAGAAATAGCGTTGTTCTTCTTCGTTCTTCCGGGTCTTTTTCGACTTGTAGGATACCTTGTGAGTTTTCGCGGTTATGGTATGCCCTAAATATTCCTGCCTTGCTAATATGTCATAGAGCGTTTTGTCCGGCCAAGTATAGGGGGCGATCATTGCCCGCTGATACCGCGCCTGTCCTGTACGCTGATAGCGCAACGCTCCAATCGTCAAGACTTTGTTTTCCGCAAGCCATTTTTGGATTTCGCACATACGCACGCCGCTAACAAACATAGCGAAAACCTGTTTGACAATCGGCGCGGTTTCCGGGTCGGGTATAAGGTGGTGGCGGTTGTTCGGGTCTGGGATATAGCCGTATGGATATTCCCCGTTGACGCGCTCGCCTTTTTGCGCCTGTGCCTGTTTAACTGCGCGGATTTTCTTGCTTGTGTCGCGGGCGTAAAACTCGTTAAACCAGTTCCGCAAGGGGGTAAACTCGTTATCCTCCCGCGCTGTGTCAACTCCGTCGTTGATCGCGATATAGCGTACTCCGTTTTCGGGAAATACAATCTCTATGAGTTCGCCCGTTTTCAGATAGTTTCTGCCAAGACGGGAAAGGTCTTTGGTAATGACCGTCGCCACTCGTCCGGCTTCCACTTCCTGCAACATCGCTTGCAGCCCCTCGCGCTCAAAACTCACGCCGGAAAATCCGTCGTCCACAAAAAACTTTGTGTTCAAAAAATGGTGTTCGTCCGCATAGCGTTGAAGTATCATTTTTTGGTGCTGTATGCTTCCGCTTTCTCCGGCTTGCATATCCTCTTGACTTAAACGGCAGTAAAGGGCGGTGATTTTATTCGACTGTAACATTAGTCCTCCTTTCCGACAGCCGAATAAACAGGTATAATGTGTTGCTATCATTATACCATATCCCGCCGCCTAATGCACTACTCGGACGCTAAAAATCCCGGATTTCCGGGCTTTTTCTGCAAATCCTTTACAATGAGTTTCTCAATCTTTTTATGGATTGTATCGGTTGCCTTTTCACTCGGCAACGCTTGAACAAGATAGGTGATTTTCCCTATTTTGCGTTCGGTTGTAATTGTCTGTTTTTTATCCATTAGAAAAACCTCCTTTTCCTGTATGGATAAACTATATTCGTCAAAAGGCAAAAACGGGCGGTTGTTAGCTGCAACCTCACGGGAGTTTCACCCCGGCCCATGCTTATGGGTGCGCCGCGCAATACTTTGAGGGTGTTCAACGCGGGAGTATCATTGTGCCGCCTTGTATGTCGTCGCCCACAAGCTGCTAAACCTGTTTTACGGCGCGGTAGTTCTCGCTCGGCTTTTCCCCTATGGGGAAAAGCTGTCATGGCGTACCCGCCGACTGGCTCGGTACAGACGGAATGTACCCGTTTGCCTGTTATGCTGCGCACCAAAGGCCGCTTTCTTTGTCAAAGAACAATAGGCTTTGTCGGCCTGCAAAAGCACATCAACAGCGGATATGCTTTTGCGGAACGACAAATAGCCCATAACGGGAAGCGTGGAAAGGGGACACGCTCCCCGCATGGGCTAAAAGATTATCCTACATGAAAAGCAAGGGTGCGGGTAATAAGGCGCACTTGCAGCCTGTTACGCATTTCCTCGTCCACATAGGAATAGGTATTGCCCGCGTCGTCTTTCAGCGTGCGGGTACAAAGTTTCGCTATGTAACCCTCGTAGTGCTTCAAGATCGCGCACATGGCGGTTGTGTCGCCGTTTGCCGCTGCGGAAATGACAGGGAACGGCAACAGATTTTCAGACTTCCTAACGGTATTCATCATCTGCTTTTCCCTCCAAATACTGTTTGATTTTCGCAAGCGCGGATTTCCTGTGCCGGAAAACCGTCGTGCGTACAACATTCAGCAGTTCGCCAATTTCCGCGTCGCTCATATCCAAGAAGTAGGACAAAAGGATAATGTCGCGTTTCCTTTCGGGCAAAGCGTTAAGGGCTTCGGCAAGCAGTTCATTTTTGACGAGTACATCAAAGCCGGACACTTGAAAACGGAAATAATCGCTTTCGTATTCGTCCGTTGTGAAAAGCTGCGCGAGTTCGCTTTCGCTCAAATCCGAAAAAGTAACTTCGCGTGCTGCGCGTTTCGCAAGAGTGCGGCGGTGGCTTTTCGCTTCGCCGACCAAAGTTTTCTTTGCTAATGCGTCGTACTGATGTTGTATTCTTTCCTTGTCGGAAGAAGATAGCTCCATAGAGTTCACCTCCTTCCCGCGTGGAGTAGAGGACGGGAGTTAAGGGCTTGTCCTCTCTGCCCCTTTCGCTCCGTACCCGTTCGGGAGATGGCTCTTGAGTGCGCTTTTCAGAAAAAAGTTGAAAAAAGCAAAATGCGCCCGTCCGCAAGACGCGGACGGGCGCAAAGGAAATGTAAGCAGTAGCTAAATGTATTGACAGTTCACATTCATAGCCGGAATATCCCGCTTGCGGAGCATAGCTTTTTTTGACCGCAAAGCATTAGGCGGGTTACAGTAAATAAAAATGGACACGGCGATACCTCCCCGATACCGCCGTATCCTTAAAAAAGGGCGACTTTAATACACTACCCGCAATCCATTCTATAATAGGGAACAGCGGCTTTTGCGCAATATTAAATAAAAAAGCCGATAACACATAGGTTTTTTGACCTAATGCGTTATCGGCTCTGCGTCTATGCGTCTGGCACTTTTAATCATTTTTTTTTGAATTTATTATATGTGTTAGCTAACTGTCCACAAGCCGCGTTAATCTCTCTGCCATGAGAAACTCTCATAGTAACTTCAAGTCCTGCTTGCTCTAATTGATGTTTGAATGCAACTATTTCCCGTTTCTGTGGTGCTTTAATTCTTGAATTGCTTGTTGGGTTGTATTGTAACACGTTAATCATAACTTTTTTGCCCCGAAACCATTTTGCAAGTTGTCTTACATCTGAGGGCCGGTCATTTATACCCGGTAAAAGCAAATACGCAAAGACAATTTTGCGATTATGCCTTTCAGAATAGGATAAGGCTTGCTTAACAACATCTTCAATAGCATATATGCGCATGTGAGGAATAATACGATTTCTTGCAGATTGTGTTGCTGCGTGTAAAGATATTGTCAACTGAATTTTAAGATGTTCCTCGCGCAATTTTTTTAATTGATCAACCGGACCAACTGTTGATATGGTAATGCCGTCGGTTGGAAAGTTGAGCCCATATCTATCTCGGAGAATATGGATTGCTTTTATCAAGTTGTCATAATTGAATAAAGGCTCTCCCATACCCATAAAAACGATACGGTTTACTTTTCGACGCAACAATATAATCTGTTGTACGATTTCTGACGATGTTAGATTACGAACAAAGCCATTTCGCCCGGACTCACAAAAAATACAACCAACAGGACAACCGACTTGTGTGCTCACGCAAACAGTTCCACCATCTCGCCGCTTGATAAAAACCGTTTCAATGTATTTGTTGTCTTTCAGTTCGTAAACATACTTTTCAGTATCACTGCTTTTGCAAATATTTTTTACCAACATTGATAGATTTTTTTTGCGTGGTAATTGCTTATATAATTCTTCATATAAGGCTTTTGCTTCATTCTCGCCAATAACTTCCGACATTTCTTTGTAAGTAAATCCGTATGGATCATTCCGTACTTCCGCAGGCGTATATTTAGGTAAACGTTTCATTTTTATATCCTTTCTTCTAAATAATAAAAGTTTGTTTTTCTGTATTTTTGATTACAATCTCTAATTTTTCTACATCAATGATATGCGTCAATTTGCATTTAGGGCAGAAAAGAGGAAAATCTTTTAATACAGTATTATGAAATACTTGAACTCTCGTCTTTCCGTTACAAATCGGACATTTTATCCAATATTTTTTAAGCATTATATTTCACTCGTCCTTTTTACACAAAAAAATGCAGGTCAATCCTCAACATGAGCATTGACCTGCATTTATAATGCACAGAGCAGTACAACAAAACTAAGGCATAGCTTGCACTATGTCTATACTATATCTATACGTCGTTAGTTTTTTGTATAGCATCCGCAAAATAAGCATGACAAAAAAGCCCATGTTGAAAATGGGAAAATCCTTTTTTTCAATGCTTATCTAATACGCATGCTATGCAACATAAACGCCGCCTCCTTTTACATAAATTTTATTTTATCAGAAAATCAGTCTACTGTCAATACACAACAGGAAGTATTTAACCTAATGATATGAATTGTGTGGACATATCCAAAAAGAAAGGTGAACTGTAAAATGTAACAGGGTGAATGAAAATGGCAAAAAGACCCGTACCATTGTACGACTTTAAGGCTTTCGGGGCAGCTATAAAAGCCGCGAGAAATGAATACGGCGAGAGCCGCAAAAAGGTAAGCGACGAGTTATATATTTCCCCGCGCTACCTTGCGAATATCGAGAACAAGGGACAACAGCCGAGTTTACAGGTATTCTATGACCTTGTAACCCGGTATCATATTTCGGTAGATCAATTTTTCTTCCCGAACAGCAATGCGGAGAAATCCACCGGGCGGCGGCAGCTTGACGCGCTGCTGGACGGTATGAGCGATAAAGGCATACGGATTGTAACCGCAACGGCAAGGGAGATAACAGAAGTCGAACAAGCAGAGGACTAACCTCACAATATGGGAAGCAGGAGATTGCAGCGCATAGGGGCTGCAATC
This sequence comes from Drancourtella sp. An57, assembly GCF_002161525.1. NCBI lineage: Bacteria > Bacillati > Bacillota > Clostridia > Eubacteriales > Oscillospiraceae > Drancourtella > Drancourtella sp. An57. Next base: position 62,689 of record NZ_NFHY01000001.1, on the reverse strand, counting down.
TTTTTTTGCGCCAAATTAGAAAGAGAGTGCAACAAACGCTGCCTTTGAAACGGGATAAGGAGTAGATAGCAAGCACAGCAAACGAGTACCCGTTTGCGAAAAGTGCTTGTTGGGATAATCCCAAACCCTTATACCGAAAGGCGGTGCGGAAATGGAAAACCGAAAGAGAAATATACAGATGAAGTTTTACGTTACGGAAGAAGAAAAGCGGCTGATCGACGAGAAGATGAAGCAGCTTCCCATAAAGCAGTATGGGGCATACTTCCGTAAAATGGCGATAGACGGGTATATTCTTGTCGTTGACCGAAGCGACACAAAAGCATATATCCGGGAACTGCAAGCGGTGAGCCGGAACATCAACCAGATTGCAAAACGCGCCAATGCGACGGGGACGGTTTACAGGCAGGATATAGAGGACATTAAAAAGGCGGTGGACGAGATATGGCGGTTACAAAGACGCACCCTATTAAATCAACCTTAAAGGCTGCGATAGACTATATCTTAAATCCCGAAAAGACAGACGGGAAGCTGCTTGCGTCCTCTTTCGGCTGCGGGCTGGAAACCGCCGATATTGAGTTTGCATGGACGCGGGAAGCTGCCGGAGATCGCGGCACACATTTAGGGCGGCACTTGATACAATCCTTTGCGGTGGGAGAAACCACACCGGAAGAAGCGCACAAAATCGGCATGGAACTTGCCGGGGCGGTATTAGGCGGCAAGTATGAGTTTGTTTTGACAACTCACGTCGATAAAGACCATCTGCATAATCACTTGATTTTCAACGCGGTTAGCTTCGTTGACTACAAAAAGTACCATTCCAACAAGCAAAGCTATCACTTTATCCGGCGCACCAGCGACAGGATATGTAAAGAGCATGGGCTATCCGTCGTCGTACCGGGACAGGACAAGGGAAAAAGCTATGCAGAATACACCGCCGAAAAGCAAGGGACAAGCTACAAAGCAAAGCTGAAAACGGCGATAGATACTCTCATTCCCCAAGTGAAAGATTTTGACGAACTGCTGCGCCGCTTGCAGGAAATGGGGTATGAAATCAAACAGGGCAAATACATTTCCTTTCGCGCTGCCGGACAGGAACGGTTTACCCGCACAAAGACGCTCGGCGCGGCCTATACGGAAGAAGCGATAAAGGAGCGTATCAAGGGCGTGTATGTTGCCAAAACAAAAACGCTGCGGGAAGATAAGAAAATCCGGCTTGTCGTCGATCTTGAAAACAGTATCAAAGCCCAACAGTCGGCGGGCTATGAACGGTGGGCAAAAATCCATAATCTGAAACAGGCTGCTAAAAGCATGAACTTCCTAACCGAAAACAAGATTGAGTATTATAGCGAACTTGAAAGCAAGATAGCCGATATTATGACCGCTCATGACGCGGCGGCAAAGGCGGTTAAGGAAGTGGAACAGCGTATGTCTGATTTGTCGCTGCTTATCAAGCACACCACCACATACCGACAGTTAAAACCGATTTACGATGAATACCGAAAATCGCCGGACAAGGAAAAGTATCTGCGGGGGCATGAAAGCGAAATTATCCTGTTTGAAGCTGCGGCAAGGGCATTAAAGGAAATGCAGATAAAGAAGCTGCCCGATCTCGCCGCGCTGCGCAAGGAGTATAGAAGCTTAAACGACAGGAAAACCAAATTGTATGAAGATTATCGGCAAGCCAAGAAGCAAATGCAGGAATACGGCGTTGTCAAAAAGAACGTCGATAGTATTCTTTACCCGTCCCAAAGCAGGGCGCGGGAGCAGGAGCGATAAGGCGCAAAACATGGGGTGGCAAGTGGAATGTTAAGGGCTGAAAACGCCTGTGTTTCTGCGGCTTCCAGCGCATGAAAACGACATAGACGATAAAGTATATTCAAACCCGCAAAAACGGCTTTCTAATTGTCCACGCAAGGACAAAAAAAGAACAGGGGCGCGGTGCCGGAAATCGGCAACCGCGCCCCTGTTCTCTATGGGCTATTCCTCGTCGGTCAAGATAAACTCCCTTTCGGAAAACTCGCTGTCCGTCATGGCTTGCAGCTTGTTCACCGCTGCGGCGGCAAGCTGGCGCATATCCTCGTCCATGTAGGGCATGGCGGCAAGGATATTTTCAAGCGTTGTTTCCCGGCTGTCCTCGGCGTAGATCGCAACAATGTTTTCTTCCTCAATGGTAAAGCGGGTATTCATGCTATCAAACCTCCAAATCCTTTTTATGCTCTTTCTGTTTATCTTTCGGCTGCTGCGCCGCCTGTTTCTTGTATTCGTCCAGCTTCTTCAAAATGGACGGTTTTTTCTGCGGCTGTTCCCGTTTCTCGGCTTTTACCGCTTTTGCAAGGTCGGTAACGGAAATCGCTTCCCCCGCCTTTGCCCGCTGCTCAAAATCTGCAACGGTGGGCGTTTGCGGCGTATTGTTGATAAGCCCGTCAAAATTGTTGTCGTTCTGCTCTATGGTGTCCTCGACGTGCTTTAAGGGATTATCCCGCTGCGGCTGCTCGGCGGCTATGGCATAAGCCTGTGTGCCATTCCCCATAATGAGATACTTCCCGTCCTCCGACGCATGGTGAAAACCAAATCCCGCCGCTTCGATCTGTTCACGGCTCATATCGGTAATATGAAAATTGCCCCTCGGCGTTCTAACGGTTTCACCCGTCAAAAGGCTGTCGGGGGTCGCTTCCGGCTGCTGCTTTTCAAGCTGCCCGTCCTTGTAGGAATATCCTTGCGCCGCGATTGCTTCAAGGGTCTTGCCCGTAACGTCGCCATAAATCCGCTTGTCTGCGTCAACCAGCATTTGCAAAGTGTCTTGTACGGTGTCGGACAAGGCTTGCTGCTGTTCGGGCGGCAGCTTGTCAAATACGGGGGTCTGCTGCTCCTGCAAAAACTCCGGCACTTGCTGAAAACCGATACTGTCTACATAGTGGGCGGTGTCCTCGTCGTTCTGATGAAGCACAACAATGTCGGAAACGGAAAGGCTATGCCCCTTAAAGTCGGCGGGGTGGTCGATATTAAACCTTTCCCAAATGTCGCCCAGCGTCATATCCTTTGTAAGCGGTGCAGTATAGACGAGTTCATAATTTACCCGGTCAATGGTAAGTCCAGCCGCTTGCAGACGGTCATAAGGCTCAAAGCGCAAGTCCCTTGTTTCGTCCCCGCGCTTTAAATATCATGTCGTCCGGCTGGACGTTGGCGGCGTTGCCGCCCTTTCCGAAAGGCAGGACGACGAAGCGGCGGCGCGGCAGATGAAAGCGGCTTGCGAGAAATCGCAGGCCGTTTGTACTTCCCTTAAAAAAGAGAAAAAGACCGCAGCCCCGCCGAAACTGTTTGACCTCACCGCCTTGCAGCGGGAAGCAAACCGTTTGTATGGGTTTACGGCGAAACAGACCCTTGACTATGCGCAAGCCCTTTATGAAAAACGGCTTTTGACCTATCCCCGCACCGACAGCAAATATATCACTTCCGATATGGAGGGCAGCACAAAGGAACTTATCACCGGCCTTTGCGCTGCTCTCCCCTTTATGCAGGGCGTGAAGCTGCAAGCCGACCTTGCGAGGATTTGCGACAACAGCAAAGTAACCGACCATCACGCCATTTTGCCGACAGCGGAGTTTGTGAAAACGGGCTTTTCTTCCCTTGCCGAAAGTGAGAAAAAGCTAATGACCCTTGTGTGCGCAAAACTGCTTTGCGCCGTTGCCGCGCCCTATGAGTATGAAGCGGTTACGGCGGTTTTCACTTGCGGCGGCTATACCTTTACCGCAAAGGGCAGGACGACGCTTTGCGAGGGTTGGCGCGAGATTGAAAGACTATCCCGCGCCGCGTCCGGGGAACAGGACGAGGACGCAGAGCCGGAAGCGGTTTTACCCCCGCTTGCCGAGGGGCAGACCTTTGACAATCCGGCAGCGGAGATCTCCGAACGTTACACGCAGCCCCCAAAGGCATTTACCGAAGATACGTTACTTTCGGCTATGGAGAGTGCGGGAAAGGAGGACACGCCGGAGGACGCGGAGCGCAAAGGGTTAGGCACCACCGCGACGCGGGCGGGTATCATTGAAAAACTCATTAGCGCGGGCTTTGCCGAGCGCAAGGGCAAAAAGCTAATCCCCACAAAGGACGGGTATAACCTTGTCGCTATTCTGCCCGACAGCCTTACGTCCCCGCAGCTTACGGCAGAATGGGAAACGCGCCTTACCGGGATTGCAAAGGGCAGCGACAGCCCCGCCGACTTCATGCGCGGGATTGAGGAAATGACAGCGGGGCTTGTCAAGACCTATTCCGCGATTTCCGAGGATAAAGCGAAGCTGTTTACCCCGCAGCGGGAAGCAATCGGCACTTGCCCCCGTTGCGGCGCGGCGGTTTACGAGGGCAAGAAAAACTTTTACTGCTCCGACAGGGCTTGCAGCTTTGTGATGTGGAAGAATGACCGCTTTTTTGAGCAGCGCAAAAAGGCTTTCACAAAGGCGATTGCCGCCGCCCTTTTGAAAGACGGAAAGGTAAAAATCAAAGGTATGTACTCGACCAAGACGGGAAAGACCTTTGACGGAGTTGTGCTGCTTGCCGACACAGGCGGCAAGTATGTAAACTTCCGCGTCGAGCAGAACCGAAAATGATAAGGCTTGATGAAAAGCAATACCGCGCCGTAAAGAAAATGACCCGCGCCGCTTGTGCAAACAACGATTGCGGGAATTGTCTGCTGCTGGACGACGGGGAAACTTGCGTTTGTGTGCAGAGTATCAGCTATTCGCTGCTATGCCGCTATTTCCGCGAAGCGGTATTACCCGCCGACAGGCAGCTTTGCGAACAGATCACCCGCAGCGGGGAAACCGATTTGAAGCGTTGCGCGGTATGCGGCAGCACGTTTGCGGCGGGCAGCAACCGGGCGAAATACTGCCCCGATTGCGCGGCAAAGATACGCCGCAGACAGAAAGCCCAAAGCGAGAGAAACAGGCGTTTACGGATAAAAACAACTACATAGCAAGCACAGCAAACGAGTACCCGTTTGCGAGAAATGCCCGCGCTTCCCATAGAGAGCGCGGGCATTTTGCTTGTTGGGATAGTCCCAAACCCTTATATGACCGAGAAAGGACGTGATGAAAGAATATGCCGTATTCCTCATACGACCATGACAAATTAGAAGCCGCCGAAACCATGCGGATAGAACGCCGGATATATTTTGAAGCAAAGGACAGGGAGATTGCCCCTTATGCTTCCTTGCCGATTGCGCAGCTACTTTCCATGCGCAGCGAAAGCGCGGCGGCAGAACAGGCGATTTTTGACGACCTTAAAGAACGCGCCGCCGCATGGGAAGAACAGGCGGGAAGAACGCTTTTGCTGGATAAAACACTTGAATATGTGAGAACGCCGCACGTCCAGCACACCGCTAACGAGTGGCAGACCACCGAGCATAACCGCCATATTCGCAGCAACCGGGTATATCAGATGAATTACTACATTTACGAGAATACCCGCTACGACAAAGAAGCGCAGAAATCTATCCCGTATTCATGGACGCTTACATGGAGCGTGCGCACCAACAGCCCAAGCAGAACCCAAGCGAAGATTGCCGGACAAGATAGAAAGGTTTTCACCGACAAGGCAGCTATGGAAAAGTATCTGAATGGGCGTATCAAAGCGTATGACCGCTTGTTTACGGAAATCTCCCCGCCTATCCCGCAGGAGTACGCCGACTATTTCAAAGTAAACGGTATGCTCATGCCGGACTACACCATAGAGGGCGAAGAACCCCCGCAGCAGCAACAGGCGGCAGCTATCCCCGAAAATACCGGGCAGGAAAAGGAGCGTGAACACATGAGCGAACAGTTTTCTATTATGATAGGCAACCGCAGCCGCTTTGACGCGGGCGACCCCGGCGGCTATTGGTTGGATATGCCCGCCACAAAGGAGCAGTTGCACGAAGCTATGCGGAACGTCGGCATTACCGCCGACAACCCGCAGGATTTTTCCATTCGCGGCTATTCCGACGACCCGGAGAAACATATTGCCTTGCCATAGCCGGGTAGGGGCTATGCCACTCGTTGAGGGTGCGGGCAATCTGGTTGAGATTGCCGCCAATCCTGCCGTACTCGGCTGTGAGCTTCCCGACAGCGGAGAGCAGCTCGTCATTGACTGACGACACATGGAGTACGGGGCGTATGGTAGTGCGCCGGATGGCCTGCCGGAGAAATTCGGACTGACTGATACCATAGGGCGCAAGCCGTTCTGTGAAGTCGGCGTATTCTTCATCGGTCAGCCGGGTTTTCACAACATGGCTGCGGTGGGGGGTGTTGTATCGCTTCGGCATGGGCTGTAAACCTCCTTTCACTTATCACAAAAAATGGGCTGGTCTGTTAGCTATTTTCGGGGCATTTCCTGTCTGCCGGACAGAAATATTTTTGCGGCGTAAGCCGCATAGCAGGGTTTGGGGAAGGCACTCCCCAACAAGTTTCCCGCGAGGGGCAAAACCGCAGAATTGCGGATTTTGGCACCGTGGTAGAAACTTGCTCTAAGTAAGCCGTAGATTTCCCCTTGCACTTACTACTCGTATAGCTGCCGCCTGTTTTGGCCGGATTTCTGCAAAAATCTTACGGCGTGGGGCGATTTTTACCCGCAGTTCTTTCTTTCCGCTAAAGATACATTTCAAAGGCCGCCAGCTACCCGCTTGCCGGGAATTTTCTCAAATTTTCCTTTGCCTTAGAAATACAGAAAATGCAGATTTGGCTACCGCCGCAGAAAATTTTTTGTTTCCGGCTTCACCTACCTACTACGGATGACTTTGCGATTTTGCCAAACGGATAAAGAAAAAAGCAGCAAATCTTTTTCAGACTTACTGCTTTCGCTGGCCGCCGATGGGCGGTGGATATTCAGTTTTGAAAGTTCAGGTCAGGTTGGCCCGATGATGGATAGCACAATAAATTCCTGTTTTCCCTTTAAGGCATTGTGCATTTTTTCTATTTCTCTTGATGATTATTTTTTTCATAATCAATCAATGTACCTATAACAATTCCAATCAACATTCCGATACCTGCACAAATAGAAATAGCAAAAAGATTTTGCAAAAACGCCCATGCCAACACACCTATGCAACCACCGACAATAAATCCTGTTAATAAGCCAATAGTTAAGTATTTATTACTTTTCATATTGCTATATCTCCCCTAAAAGTATATTTGTCGTTGGTTCTATTATACTATGACCTGCTTCCTTTAGGAATAGATGAATTGTAAACTGGCTGGAGTGAAACCGCTAATGACAGCCAGTGTTTGTTCTTTGTTTATCGGTCAAAGCGAAATTTGAACAGGGCGGCAATGAGCTGTTGCTTTATATGTTCCTCAACTTCGGCGTTGACTTTCCCGTGTACTTTGGAACAGTAGCGGATATATCCGGCATAGTGGGAAAGAATGGTGTCGATTGCGTCCGGGTCGCCCTCATGGGCTTTGACGATTGTTTCATAGGGGAGAAGTTTACTCATAGTCATTTCCCTCCATGAGCCGCCTTAACCGCTGCAAGGCAAGCCGGATATGCCGCCCCGCTGTGCTGCGTGTCCGGCCAATATGTACGCCGATCACTCGCTGCGGCTGGCGCAGGAAATAGTAACGAAAAATTTCTTCCTGCGTCTGCTCCGGCAAAACAGAGATCGCGTCGGCAAGGGCGGCGTTGCAGAGCAGGACGGTCTGACCGCAGACGGTAAATGGGTATTCCTCGTCCGGCTCCGACGCGGCAAACTGGACAAACTTCTCGTTCATCAGATAGTCAAGGGAAACTTGCCGTTCCCATTGCCGTTTAAGCTTCAAAATCTTGTCCAAGGCGGCACAGCGGATAACAGTCTTGCAAAAGGCGTTGTACCTGCGCTGGATATATTCTTGATAGGCTATCTGGTCGGTCATGGAAATTCCCCTTTCTGAATAATAGTGCGGGGCGGTGGCACTTCTTGCTGTCGCCCCTTGATTGCCTACCAGCAAAGGCGGGCGGGGCTGTCAACGGCTGCGCATATGCGCCGTTCATCTTGACCGTTGACTGGCTCGGCTGGGTTTGCTATTTACCCGACAAACTTGAATTTATTTTAAGCTATCACGTTTTACCTTCTTAAGCCTTACTATCATTACCATAGGAATTTCTTTGTTGGTTTTAAAACATTCTTCATAAAATCCATCAATGACAAATCCAGCTCTAAAACAAAGGTTAAAAATATCTTGTATGGAACGATGATAATAAATCTGCTCTTTCGGTTGCCCTTCAATCGCTATATCATAGTAACTGTGCGGTGTCATATATTTTTCAGTCAACGTGACAAAACAAGGGTGTTGCGTTGCAAAGACAAAAATTCCGCTTTCCTGCAACAGTTCATAAACAGCCATAAGAAGTGGTTCAATATCCGTAATATCCATAATTGCCATATTAGAAACTGCTTTCGTAAAGGCTCGATTTCTTTTTAATTCTAATATACTTTTTCTATCGGTCGCATCCGCCACACAAAATTCAATTTGTTTTGCATATTGTGATTGCCGTCTTTTAGCCAATTCTATCATTTTTTTGCTGTAATCAAAAGCGACAACCGAAGCGCCTCTTTGTGCAAGATACGAAGAATAATTTCCATTGCCACACGCAATATCCAAAATGTAATCCGCAGGATTAGGAGATAGAAGTTCCGTTACTTTGGGACGCACTACCTCTCTGTGAAATTCATTAGATTCGTCACCCATTGCATTATCCCAAAATTGTGCGTTCTCCTCCCAGATTTTTTTACTTTCCTCTGTTCCCATGTTCTCTCCCACTCCCCAAATTTGCTTTTTTGCTTCCATTAAATCTTCCTTACTATATTCCATTGTTACCCTCCATAACTTCTGATTGTTGCCGTCTTGACGATTATGTATCTTTACATTACCTTCTGAAACATATGGCGCACCTTGTCCAGGCGGCTGTTTGGACGGCGGGGCTGGATGACCGGCTGACCGACAGCGGCCTGATATCCTTTCAGCTCTGTAAGGCATACGCTCCGCCCGTTGGTGTAAAAGGCCAGATCAGTACGGTATGCCTGTATACAGCGGGCGGGAATCTCGCCAGTAAAGACAACTTCATCCTTTTTTACCTGGGCCGTTTCGATGGTGGCACAGTATTTCGGTGCATCATGATAAGCCCTGGAAAGGTATTCCTGGGGCGCATAGAGGATGAAGGAGAGATAAGGTTCCAGCAGCTGCGTCCCCGATTCCTTCAATGCCTGTTCCAATACAATCGGGGCCAATGAGCGGAAGTCCGCCGGCGTGCTGACCGGACTGTAATAAAGCCCGTATTCAAAGCAAATCTTACAGTCCGTTACGTTCCAGCCGAACAAGCCCTGCTCCAGCCCGTAACGGATACCATCCCTGACAGCGTTTTGAAAACTCTGGTTCAAGTATCCCAGCGAAACCCGGCTCTCGTATTGTACACCGGAGCCAAGCGGGAGTGGTGTAACAGACAGTCCGATGGATGCCCAAAACGGGTTGGGCGGCACCTCGATATGGATGGTGTGGCTGGCTGCTTTGAGCGGCCGCTCCATATAAATGACGGTGGGTTCCTTTACCACTGTTTCAAGCTTGTATTTTTCCGACAGCAAAGCGGAAACAACCTCCAACTGCACCCGGCCCAAAAAAGAAAGAATGATCTCATGGGTGATGGAATCCACCTCGCAGCGCAAAAGCGGGTCAGTATCCGCAAGTTGCGTAAGAGCGTCCAGCAGCCGTTCTCTTTGCGCTGCCGTTTTCGGCGCAATCGACGTCCGCAGCATGGGGAGGGGGTCCTCACGCCACCTTTTACGAGGGAGCCGGGTTGGGTCCCCTAATACATCGTTTAACCTCACGCTGTCGCTGGGAAGGATAACAATTTCACCCGGATAAGCGGTGTCTGTCCGAACAATTTCCCCTTTGGATGGAATACGCATCTCTGTGATTTTCAGCTTTTCTCTCCCGGCCAGGGCCACCGTATCCCGCAGGCGCAGCGTTCCGCTGTATAGCCGTAGATAGACACGCCGCTGGCCGCAATCTGTATACTCCACCTTGAAAACGCTGCCGCATAGGGCGGCGCTCCCCTGTTCCCCAATCGGTTGGAACAGCCCTGTCACCGCATCCATCAACGGTTGAATGCCAAGGCCCTTTTTGGCGCTGCCATAATAGACCGGGAACAGGGAGGCGTCTTGAACCCGCCGCTGTTCCTCCCGCACAAGTTTTTCCCGGCTGATTGGTTCTCCTGCGATATACTTTTCCAATAATTTATCGTTATTTTCGATGACCGCATCCCATGCTTCTATGTCGGTATTTTCCTCCAGGACTATTTCCGGGGACAGCGACACCGTCTGCTTGATGATAATATCGGCGGAGAGCTTATCCCGAACAGACTGAACCACGCTCTGCAAATCAACGCCAGCCTGGTCGATCTTGTTGATAAAGATAACGGTGGGAATGTTCATTTTCCGCAGGGCATGGAACAGAATACGGGTCTGGGCCTGCACGCCATCTTTAGCGGAGATCACCAAGATGGCCCCATCTAAAACAGCCAAAGAGCGGTACACCTCCGCCAAAAAATCCATGTGGCCGGGCGTATCCACAATGTTGACTTTACATCTGTGCCACTGGAAGGAAGTGACTGCCGCTTGAATGGTAATCCCACGCTGCCGCTCCAAAAACATGGTGTCCGTCCTCGTTGTCCCTTTTTCGACGCTCCCCGGTTCTGAAATGGCTCCGCTGGCATATAGCAGGCTCTCCGTCAAGGTCGTCTTTCCAGCGTCTACATGGGCAAGAATTCCAATATTGATTATTTTCATGTGATTGTCCTCCCTTTACTGCCCCGAAGGGCATAAAAATCCCCAGCAGTAAAATACTTTTACCACTGGGGATGATAATTTGCGGACATACACATATACAGCATACACCTGTTTGTGAGTGCTGTTTTTTGGATATGTCAAAATTGATAAGGCAAAAGTATTCTTAAATTGGGTACAAAAAACCAAGCCCCCATAAAAGGAACTATCATAATCCTTTGTTCCCACTATTTGATTATAGTTTTATTTAAGAATACCTTGCCGCATATTTTTTACTCCTTTTCTGGAATGAAGCTATTATATCACATCAGTTTTAGGAAAACAAGTATCTAAAAGAAATTTTTCTTCCCCTTATATGTAACAATCATACCGGCTTCCTAACGTTCAGAATGGTTTCTACTGTCTGCTGCGGTGTTTGGTTGGAATTGTCCAGCCAAAAGCCGATCCGTGGTGTTGTCTGCATTTTACTAAATACAAATTCAATGTATACAGAAAGAAATATATAAGGAGTGGGAGGGATTCCGCCGTAGTCGGCATTGTAGGAAAATCCAAAAGTTTAGATTTTCTCAAAATGCTTATCTTTTGGTCTTTGGTTCGGAATAGTGTAGTGCTGGCGGTCTATCTATTGTTTTCGGTTGCTTGCTTCCTTACCGTACATGAGCATTCGCGCCGGGGTTATCGTTGCCGTACCCCTCCATGAGGTTAATGCCGCCCCAAATGCCAAGTCCTGCGCCAAGCGCGATTACCAAAGTCTGCAATACGTCAACTGCGCTGTTGAAAAAATCCATATAAACCTCGCTTTCTGCCGCTAAAACGGCTCAAAAAATGTTGTTGGAAATAAAAATGCCGCCGTTTTTATTCGGCGGCTGCGTCCTCGTCGGACAAATCTATTTCGTATATGTCAAAGGGTTCGTCGGGCTTTACGATTGCCGGACGGGTGGACATATACCGTTCAACGTCAAAAGCGTTTTTCTTGTCGAAGTCGGAAAGGTATTTGTAGTTCGGGTGCTGCGTTATATCGTACTTATCGCTGAAAAAGGGGCGCACGCCGCGCAACTGCAAAATACATTTTCCTCCGTCCATAACTGCGATTTCGTCCTGTGGTGTGGTATAAAAAAAGTTGACAGCTTATTCTCAAGGATTTCATAATAAAACCAAGAGAATAAGGAGGTATTCAAAGTGGCACGTAAATATGACCATGAATACAAAGTACAGGCAGTAAAACTTGCCAAAGAAATCGGCGGCGCTAAGGCTGCTAAAGAATTAGGAATCCCTGAAGGAACCATCCACACATGGCTGAAAGCCGTAAGAGCCGGTAAGTTAGATATCGGGGAAGGTTCCCATACCCCTGCCAGCGCAATGAGCCTGTCAGAAGAGATTACCATGCTGCGTAAGCGGGTTAAGGAACAGGATAAAGAAATCCGTCGCCTGAAGGAAGAAAACGAATTTCTAGAGGAAGCCAGCGCTTTTTTCGCCGCCAGCCGTCGGAAGTCAGTAAAAACCAGAGAATGATATTTCTGGCTTTGAAAACAGAGGACGGCAGGATTACCGGGAAAATTTCATTTTATTGCCGGATGCTTGGTATCAGCCGGCAGGGCTTCTATAAGTATCTCGCGAACAAAGACCGTCCATGGAAGTACCAGGATCTGGCGGATGCCATGAAAGAAATCATCAGCGAGGATGAATGTAACGATACTTATGGACGGATCCGGATGTATCAGGCGCTGTTGCTGAAGCAGCCGGAGGGCGTACATATACCCAGTGAACGGACCGTATACCGGGTTATGGATCAGATTGGCCTGAGCCATCGGCCAAAGAGAAAGCCGAATGGGCTTACAAAGGCAGACCGGGAAGCCATGAAATCGGATGATCTGTTGAAGCGGGATTTCCATTCAGATGCCCCATTAGAAAAATGTATTACAGATATCACGGAGATCCCGGCGCGCAATGGGAAACTGTATGTATCTGCGATATTCGACTGCTTTGATCTTAGTGTCCTCGGTCTGTCAATGGGAACAAACATGAAAGCAGATCTGTGTATCCAAACACTGGAAAATGCTCTGACTGCATATCCCGCATTGGAAGGAGCGATCATCCACAGTGACCGTGGGACACAGTATACCAGTGAGTCCTACCGCCAGACCATCCGGGAGCACCACATCCACCAAAGCATGAACAGTGCAGGAGGACGCTGCCATGATAATGCACGCTGTGAGAGTATGTGGGCCAGAATGAAGACAGAGCTCCTTTATGACCGCTATGACACAAGGCAGATGACGGTAGAGGAATTAAAGGCGCTCATTTGGAGATACTTCCTCAGCTACTGGAATAACCGGAGGATCTGCTCTGCCAATGGCGGGCTTCCTCCCCTGATAAAACGCAGACAGTATTATGAGGATTTGGAACTGGTAGCATAGTCAGTGATATCCTTGAAATAAATGTGTCAACTAATCTTGACAATATCATTTCATGCGGTCATACTCCCGTCGCTTTTCAAGGTTACGCGCCCGGTACTCCCTTGAATACTGCCGGTGGTAGGCGCGGCTCTTTTCCTTTTGGGCTTCCTCGATTTTCTCCCGCATTTGCCGGATTTCCTGCTCCGTTGGCTCTGTAAGCTGTGTCACTTCGTTCTCAAATTTGCCGATATAGTTGAAATATATCCCGATGTGCTGAATGGCTTGTTTTGCCCTTTTCTTGTCGCGCTCATGCACTTCAATCCGGCTGATAAACTCGTTGAGAATGGCGGGGGTCAGGTCGGTAAAGGCAGCGTAGCGTTCCGTCAGCTTCAAAAACTTCTGCGCCCGTCCGCCCGCGTTCTCAAAAGCGGATAGCTGCTCTTGCAGCTCGGCAAGCTCCGCTTTCAGCGCATAGTATTCTTCTGAATACTTCTGCGACATTTGCTCATAGCGGTCTTGCGGGATCGTGCCGAGGGCGTTGTCCTCATAGAGCTTGTTCAGCACCTTGTCAATCTGTTCAAGGCGCGTCGTGATTTGCGGGATACGCTTCTGCTGTTTCTTGGTCTTGTCGGTCTGCTGCATGGCAAGGTTCTTTTTCACTAAGGCTTCAAACTCCGCCCGGTTGCTGATAGAGTAGTCCTCGATTTTCTTCAGCACTTCCGCGACGGTCTGCATGAGCAAATCCGCGTCAATGATGTGTGGGGAATGGCACTTGGGGTTTTTGGCTTTCCCCTTGTGGTACTCGCTGCAATAGGCAACGTGCCGCTTGCCGCCGTTTCTGTAATCTATGCGGATGTGCATTTTTGCGCCGCAATCCTTACAGAAAAGCAAGCCCGACAAAGGGTGGATTTCCCCGTCCCCGTTGGGGCGTCTGACGGGCGCGTTTTCCAAAATCCGCTGTGCGGTTTCAAAGTCGGCGCGGTCAATAATCGGCTCATGCACATTTTCGGTTATCTGCCATTGGCTCCGGTCTACATAGTGGTTCCGCTTGTCCCGGAAATGCTTTGTAGTCTTGAAGTTGACTACATCGCCGCAATACTCCTGCCGCGTAAGGATATGGGTCAAGGTGGCTTTGTTCCACTTGTAGCGGTTATCCTCATTGAGCGCCTTGTTTTTACACGTTCCCCGTCCCCGGTCTTTCATGTAGAAAGTGGGGGTAGGGATTTGCTCGTTTTTCAGATATACGGCGATTTGGTTGCGGTTCTTCCCGCCGATAAACAAACGGAAAATAAGGCGCACAACCTCGGCGGCTTCCTCGTCGATTATCCAAAAATCCTTGTTGTCCGGGTCTTTGACATAGCCGTAGGGGGCTTCGGTGGCAATCGGCTTTCCGCTCATGCCTTTGGTCTTAATGCCCGTTTTCACTTTCTTGCTGATGTCCTTTGCGTACCACTCCGACATGATGTTGATAAAGGGCGCAAACTCCAATGTGTCGGGCTTCTCGCTGTCAATGCCGTTGTTGACCGCGATAAAACGCACGTTGTTCCGTCTGAATATCTCCATAGCGTTGCCGACTTGGAGATAGTCGCGCCCCCAGCGGGTAAGGTCTTTCATAATGCAAACGCCGATTTTCCCGTTTTCAACGTCCTCCATCATGCGGGAGTAGGCAGAACGGTCAAAAAATCTGCCGCTTTCATCGTCGTCGATGTAGTGCCGGATATTCGTCAGCCGCTGCCCTCTGGCGTAGTTCTCCAAAAAGATTTTCTGGTTCTGTATGCTGTTGCTCTCGCCGCCGTCCCTGTCCTCGTCCCCTACGGAAAGACGGGAGTAAAGGGCTGTGATTTTGTTGTAATCATTCATGTGCATATCCTCCTGTGCGTCCATGTAGAGTTCCTTTACACTTAAGATTATGCACTCCATCGGGCAGAGCCGTACTCCGCGCCCTTGCGGTATTTCTTCGCGTTTTTCCCTTTGACATAGACTATCAAGCGGATAATCACCGCACCGACAATGCCGACAAGCAAATCCAACGGGTAAACGCTCGGCAAGGCGTTTTCAAAGGCTGCGGAAAATCCTTGTGTGATATTCAGTATCTTTGCAGAAATATCCGCGCCGGGGGCAAGCCGCACCGCCTGTCCGACTTTATCAAAGAGATAGACAAAGAACACATAGGGGATATTCGGAAGTATCAGCTTTTTGTAGTTGATCTGCTTCATATCTCGCGCCCCCTGTCCATTTTCTTTACCTTGTCGCGGGCGGCGTTAAGCTGCTTCGCCTTGTCCTTTGCAGCGGCAAGGGCTTTGCGGATAGAGGGCTTTTTCTCCCGGTTCAGCTTCTTTGCGGAAAACTCTTGAAACGCTGCGGTCATAACGTCCGCGTCCCGGCCTTTGAAAAACACAAGGTAACGGGTCTGCTCGCCCTTAACCTTTTTTAGCGAAAAATCTATGTTGTATTTCTTCGCCGTACTCTCAAAGGCTTTAATATTGCTGTCGGTGATCTCGATGTTGGAAACACCCGCGTTCTGCTTCATAAGCTGCCGCATGGTCTGTTTCCCATGCGCGGGTTTGCTTTTCTGCTCCAAAAACTTTTGGATTGCTTTCTGTAACGCCTGTTCGGTAAGCCGCGCCGCGCCTTTTCCCACTTTGACGTATAGGGCAATCGTTTTTTGGGTTACTTCCTCCTGCAAGGTATCAACTCCTTTCCCGGTAAAGTGCGGCTATGCTCATTCGCCGCCGTATAAGTCGTGATTGACAAGGGCGGTATAGTAGCTGTCAATGGTACTCGGCGCGTTGAACAGTACCGCTTTTAGATACTGCTTGATGTTGCGCACTTTGGTTGTGTTCTCCCTCATGCAATCCAAAACAAACTCAATATGGCTGCTGTTCAGCTTCAAAAACTTGGATTTCACCAATTCGGCGGGGTAGTCGTCCCCGGCAATACGGATTGTCTTTCGGGCTGTGCAGACGGTTTCCAGCATAAGGTCAACAATCTCGTCCAAACGGTCTTTGTCAATTTTGCAGTTTTGAATGAGATGGTCGTATTCGATATTGTCCTTGATAATCTCCCTGTAAATCTCTACTGCGCTATTGCTTTTCGCTTCCGTTCTTTTCCTTTCCGGCGGCGTAGCCGCTTCGCCATGCGCAAAGGGCAAGGGGTTTAGGGAATGGAAAGGAATGGAATCGGTACTTGATAAATCAGTAATTGATTGTTCTTTACTTAATATATCTTTATTTAATTGCGTTGGATTTTCCAACGTAGGTTTTTCCTGCGTAGGTTTTTCCAACGTTGGATTATCCAATGTTGGATTTTCCAATGTAGGTAAATCCAATATAGGCGGCTGTCCGCCGCTGGTAGCTGCTTCCGGCTCTCGCGGCTGCGGCTGCTCGTATATGACGTAATCTGCGCCCCGCAAGCGTCCCTTTTCGTCGCGCTCCCGGCTGCGCACGATATATCCGGCTTTTTCGAGTTCCTTTACCGCTTCGCGGATTGCGTCGATCTTCTCCCGGTTGATATGGGATAAGCCCGCAAGGGTATAATCCCAATCTTCGGGCAGCGAAAGCATTTGCGACAACAAGCCCTTTGCCTTTAAGGACAATTCCTTGTTTCGCAAGTGGTGGTTGCTCATAACGGTATATCCCGTATTTCGCTCCACTCTGAAAACTGCCATATTTCCTCACTTCCTCTCTTGGTATGCGTGGACAATTAGAAAGCCGTTTTCGGCTGTTTTGGTATTGCAATATGCCCTTTGCCGTTTTCGCGTCTGCAAAGCCGCATGGCACAAGGGCTTTTGCCCGTCTATTTGTCCATGCTGGCGTGCGTTTTCCGCGTCCTTTTGCCGGGGCAATAGGGACACTCTTTGAAAACGCAAAACTCATATTTCCACCCGGGGCGGTAGAAACGGCAAGTGCCGCAATCTTCATCATCTCCGGCACAACCGGATTGATAGCGGTCAAATCCCGGCTTCTGCTGCATGAGCAATTCAAACGCCCGCTGCTTGCCCTTTGTGAAATACATTCCGGCTGCACCTCCTTTCCTGCGGGCATAAAAAACGGCGTTACTTTCTCCCCCAAAGGGGTTAAGGTAACGCCGTTTGTGTGCGTATTCAGTTTTTAACACATTCCCTGTCTATCCGCTGTCCGCAAAACCATTGATTTTATTAGCTTTTTGCCGCTATCGCTATCACACCTCATTATTTGACAGGCCGGATTTTCAGAGAATGATTGATGACATTGAGGACGGGAAAATCAACTGCGTTGTTACGAAGGATTTATCCCGCTTAGGCAGAAACTACATTCTGACCGGCCAATACACGGAAATCTACTTTCCCAGCAAAGGCGTCCGCTATATCGCTGTCAATGACAATGTGGACACCATCAACGGAGAGAATGAGCTTGCCCCATTCCTCAACATTCTGAATGAAATGCACGCCCGCCAGACCAGCAAAAAGGTAAAAGCGGCCATGCGGACACGGTTTGCAAATGGCGCACACTATGGAGCCTATGCCCCGCTGGGCTATGTCAAAGACCCGGATAAGAAAGGCCATCTTTTGATTGACCCGGAAACAAGGTGGATTATCGAAAAGATTTTTGACCTTGCCGTTCATGGCCGGGGAGCCGCCAGCATTACACGGATTTTGGTCGAAGAAAAAGTACCTACTCCCGGCTGGCTGAATTTCCAGAGATACGGCACTTTCGCAAATATCTATGCCGGAGCACCGGAGGAAAAAGCCTATGCGTGGACGATAGCGCAGGTAAAAAGTATTCTGAAAGAGGAAACCTATATCGGACACAGCGTCCACAATAAGCAGACCAACATTTCATTCAAAAACAAGAAGAAAGTACGCAAGCCAAAAGAGGAATGGTATCGTGTGGAGAACACCCACGAAGCGATTATTTCCGAAGATGTGTTCCGTCAAGTACAGGAGCAGATTTGCAACAGGCGCAGACGGCAGAAGAATGGCACAACGCAGATATTTTCCGGGCTGGTAAAATGTGCGGACTGCGGCTGGTCGCTGGCCTACGGTGTGAACAGCCAGAACAAAAATCCCTATGCACACTACCATTGTAGCAAGTACGGGCAAGGATTGCACCAGTGTTCCATGCACTATATCCGCTATGATGTGCTTTACGCCTATGTCCTTTCCCGTCTGCAATACTGGTCTGTGCTGGCACAGCAGGATGGGGACAAACTTCTGAAACGGCTACTTAACGCCAGCGACAAGGAACGCAATACCGCAAGGAAGCGGCAGACAGCCGAATTGAAAAAGGCGGAAAAGCGCAAAGCAGAAGTAGACACTCTGTTTGCAAAAATGTATGAGGACTGGTCTGCCGGACGCATTACAGAATACAATTTCAATATGCTGTCCGAAAAGTATCAGGGCGAACAGCGAGAATTGGACGCAAAAATTGAACGGCTTCACGAAGCGATGGAGGCCGCCGCCCAGACAGCGGTTGACGCTGAAAAGTGGATAGGTCTGATGAAACAGTATGTCAATCCCACAGAATTGACGGCTGAACTTCTGAATACGCTGATTGAAAAAATCCTTGTCCATGAAGCGGTCAAAGGTGAGGACGGAAGCCGGGAACAGGAGGTAGAAATCTTCTACCGCTTTATCGGCAAAATCGAATGACACATCTTGAGATACCCAACAATATCTTTAACTAAGGGAAACGGGAGTATCCAAGCCGGACGTGGATAAGATCGTTATGATGAGCAGTCTGTTTCAGGTGACTACAGATTATCTTCTGAAGGACAAGCAAGAAGAACAGACGGAGAAAGTGGTGTATTACAGAGAGGTCAGGCCGTGGCATTTCGAAAAGAAGAGCAGACACACACTGTTTGGACTTCCTATCTATCATATCTGTTTTCAGGGAATGAGAGAGAGCGGAGGGCGCTTTCGGATGAAGATGGCTCCGGCAAAAGGAATTCTGGCAGTCGGGGTGCGGGCTACAGGAGTTGTCAGCATCGGAGTATTCGCAAGAGGCCTGGTCGCGATCGGAGCAGCGGCGATGGGGATGATTTCCATAGGAGCGGCGAGTCTTGGTATTCTGGCTCTTGGAGCATTTGCCGCAGGAATCATTGCGGGAGGCAATCTCAGTGTGGGAATCGTTGCGTTCGGCAACCTTGCGGTGGGGATGTACGCCATCGGAAACTGTGCTGTTGCGAATAAGATCGCTCTTGGTAATTATGCCCATGGGCATATTGCCATAGGTAATACAGTCAGTGGAATGAAAGAAATTCTGCTGAAGGACGCGAACTTTACAGATATGGATCCGGAAGCGGTACGCAGCATGATTATGCAGGAATTTCCAAAGACATGGCCGATGATACAAAAACTGTTTACGATGTGGTAAACATGCGTGCCGCCGGGGAGTGAGATTCTCCCTGTGCGGCACGCGCTGTTTAATTGGATTCGGAAGAAGCCGTCTCCGGCTTGCGACGGCTTTTCTGACTGCCATCGGTTATTTCTCCTTCGCACGATGCCGGCTGGCCGGAAGTTCGGCACCCTCCAGCGTGAGCAGACTGATTTTTTTATCAATGCCTCCGGCATAACCGGTCAGGCTGCCGTTCGTTCCGAGGACACGGTGGCATGGTACAATGATAGAAACCGGATTGTGTCCCACGGCACCGCCAACAGCCTGGGCGGACATATGCTCCAGACCTCTTTTTCGGGCAATCTGACGTGCGATGTCTCCATAAGTAGTCGTTTTCCCGTAAGGGATTGTGCAGAGAATTTTCCAGACCTCTTTTTGGAATTCTGTTCCCATAAGGTGCAGAGAGACAGGAAAATCCGGATTTTTTCCTGTGAAATAAAGATCGAGCCAGCGCTTTGCATTAGATAAAAGCGGAGTTTCACGGTCTAAACACGTGGTATTCAGAGAAAGAGCAAAATATTTCTGCCCTTCAAACCATAGACCGGTCAGGCCGGTATTGTCTGCTGCAAGAAGAATCCTGCCGAGCGGAGACTGGTAATGGCTGGTGTACTGCATAAGATTTCTCCTCTTATTCCGTTATGAGTTACTGCTCACCCCGAGCCGCCGGAAGCTGCATCTTACATGCAAACATGACGCTGCATTTTCCAGCATCCCGGCACTGTGTGAACAGTAATTATTTTAGCACAATTTAGAAAAATTTTACATTGTGCCGGTTGATAATTGTGTCATATATGCTAGAATCAAAGAATATATGTAAGAATGGAAAGGAATGTGATCAATGTATCTCAATTATTACCTGCAGCAAATAAGATATATTTTATATATGGCACCGGTACTGCTGATTGCGATTACTGCCCATGAGTTTGCACATGGCTGGATGTCGGAACGCCTGGGAGATCCGACACCGAGAGCCGACGGGCGTATGAGCCTGAATCCGCTCAGGCATCTGGATCCGGTCGGAACACTGTGTCTGATCTTCTTCCATATGGGCTGGGCAAAGCCTGTAAGGATTAACACAAGATATTACAAAAACAGGCGACAGGGGATTATTTTGGTATCCCTTGCCGGACCGGTGATGAATTTTATTCTGGCGTTTTTGTCGGTTCTGTTAAGCGGCCTGATTATTCGTTTCGGAGACGCAAATTCGGAACTGATGCAGGTGTTATATCTTCTCTGCTATTATTCTGCGGTGATGAATACCGGACTTGGAGTCTTCAATCTGATTCCGTTCCCACCGCTTGACGGATCCAATGTGCTGGAACAGATCTTGCCAAGAGTCGGGTATTTTTATCAGAGAATCAGGCCCTACCGTTCCCTGATTCTCTTGCTTCTCCTTGTGAGCGGCGTTTTAAGCCGTCCGCTTATGAATGCGAACAGTACGATTCTGGGAGGAATGTGGGAGATTGTGCAGAGAATTCTGGGATTTGGCGTGCAGATACAGTCATCGGGCGGAGGTACGATTCTTTAAAAATGTGAAGAAGAAAGCGAAAGCCAGAGAGGGAAATCCTGCTCTGGCTTTTTACAATGGACAAGTTTATTCTGCTGCCTCTTTTTCCTCTTCCGGATCGTATTTTTTAAAGATGCGGTTGAATAAAATGCAGCACATGTAGGCAGTCACGGAAAAACCGCAGATCATGCTGATGGCGATAACAAGGCCAAAAGTGGTCGTAGAAGCAGTAAGTAAAAATCCGATCAGTGCAAAGTAAGCGAACATGATGAGAGTATATGGAAGATGGCCGATACTCATCAAAAACGCATTTCGGACAGCCTGCTTTGTCGTACAGATGTAATGCGAGATAATCGGGAATACATACAAAAACGCTGCTGCAAATACAAGGATAATCATCAAAAGCAGCAGCTGAATCACCCGGAACATGGTGCCACCTACTGAGGCTGCAATTATATAATCATAACGGAAAAACAGAAATACAGCAACGCTGAGGAGCCACACAATGGTGCTCTGTTTAAAATTTGCTGCAAAAGCTTTGAAAAATCCTTTGACAATGTAAGGCTCTTCCCGGCGGACCAGTTTCAGCGCGATTGTATTCAAGGCACTTAAGGATGCTCCGATTGTAAACAGAGGAACACAGCTGAAGATAAAGACAACGTTCAGAATCAACATGTCGCAGACTTTGGAAAGAAACTGCATAAAAGGATTTTCCAGACTAAACAAACGACTCATAATAACCTCCTTATTGATCCCGCCATGGGCGGACCGTTAAAACACAGTATAGCGAAAAAACAGGTAAAAATCAACAAAATAGACCAGATACACAAAAAATTCACTTGCCATATTGACGAATATTCATCATAATAATAGAATACAACAACAGGAGGAAACATCATGCTGGACAGAAAGTACGAGCGTCAGATGAGCGGAAAAGAAAAACGGAAATTTGAAGCGGAAAAAATGCAGCAGATGACGCTGAAAGAGAAAATTGAATATTTGTGGATGTACTATAAAATTATTTTTCTGATACCGGTGATTATCGGAGTTGTTATTTATCTGGGAGTCACCATGTATCAGGGAATTACCCGTGAAGTGCTGCTGAATCTGACAATCACGGGCGGAACAGGCACGGAATTGACAGATCTTGAAGAGGATGTCAAAGATCTCCTTGGTACAGGGAGCAGCAAAGAGACGGTGGAGATCAATTCCAACTTAAGCGGATCGGCAGATGATTACAACAGCAATGTTGCCCTGTCCACACTCATTGGTGCGGAATCGGTCGATGTTCTGATCTGCACGGAGGAAGTTTATGAACAGTATAATGATCAGAATGGCTTCGTGAATCTGGAAGAACTGCTTTCGGAGGAAGCACTTGCGGGCGGAAAAGTACAGGGGGATGCGTTAGTCCTTGAGAAGAATGACTACATGACAGAAAAAATGGGGGTTTCCTACGAACCGGCTTATGTCTGTGTCATGGAAAATGCAAAACATAAAGAGAATGCGGCAGCATTCGTTGAAATGCTTCTTGAAAATGTCTCCTGATCCGTTCAGGAGATCCAAAACGGATAAACCGCTTTAAAAAAGCGCTGAAAAGTGGTATAATAAACCTTGCAACTTTTGGATTTGAGGACGTAGAGATGAACAAAAAAGGAACTATTCATTTTAAAGGCCAGTTGAAGTTGTATATGCAATGGCCGGCGATTATGACGATTCTCCTGATTGCCATGAATATCTGGATTTACATGGTTGATCAAAGTGCAGGTTTTCTGATGAGTGCATTCGTCATCGTCTATGCGATTATTGCGTTTATCCTGTATTTTTATAACAGGTCCCTGCTTATGGCAGAGCTTGTGGAGTTTGCCACTCAGTACGGCGGGGTACAGGACATTCTGCTCAGAGAGTTGTCGATTCCATATGCCATCCTGATGGATGATGGAAAGATACTGTGGGGGAACAGCCAGTTTGCCGAAGTGATCGGACCTGGACTAAGACCGGATACCTACTTGAGCAAGTATATTCCGGAACTTAACAGGAGCGTATTCCCAAAAGAGGAAAAGGAGACGGTACGGCTTGAAGTCACCTATATGGGACGGGATTACTCAGTGGATCTGCGGAAGGTTCCGGTATCCGGATTCAGCCAGAAAGAACCGATTCTTGAACTGCCGGAGGGGAAAGAGTATTTTGTTACCCTCTATATGAATGATATTACAGACCTGAATCAGGCTGTCGCTGAGATTGAAGACCAGAAGCTGGTGGCAGGACTGATCTATATTGATAACTATGACGAGGTTATCGAAAGTGTCGAGGAAGTAAGGCAGTCCCTGCTGATTGCGCTGATTGACCGTAAGATCAACCAATATGTGGCAAGGATGGATGGAATTGTCAAGAAGCTTGAAAAAGACCGCTATTTCATTATTGTAAAAAACTTTTATTTCCACAAAATGGAGGAAGACCATTTTTCCATTCTCGATGATGTAAAAGAAATCAGTGTCGGGAACAAGATTCCGGCGACACTCAGTATCGGTCTTGGCTTCAGCGAAGACACCTATGGACAGAGCTATAACTATGCCCGTGTGGCGATCGATCTTGCGCTTGCAAGAGGCGGGGATCAGGCGGTCATTAAAGACCAGGACGGCATCAAGTACTACGGCGGCAAGCGTGAGCAGATGTCGAAAAACACAAGAGTAAAGGCAAGAGTAAAGGCAGAGGCGCTCAGAGAGTTCATGATTGCCAAGGATCAGGTGCTGATCATGGGACATAAGCTTGGAGATTCAGACTCTTTTGGCGCGGCAATCGGAATTTACAAGGTTGCGGAAAGTCTGGAAAAGAAGGCGCATATTGTAATCAATGAGATTACGGTATCTTTGAGACCGCTTTATAATGAGTTCATGGAAAATGACCACTATCCGGAGGATATGTTTGTCAGTTCCCAGGAAGCGCTGAGGCTTGTGGATGATAATACAATGGTTGTTGTCGTGGACGTAAATAAGCCTCCGATTACGGAGTGTGAAGAGCTTCTTGGAATGGTGAAGACGGTTGCGGTGCTTGATCATCACAGGCAGGGCAGCAAGGTAATTGAGAACGCGGTGCTTTCCTATATTGAGCCGTATGCGTCATCCACATGCGAGATGGTAGCGGAAGTTCTGCAGTATATTTCGGACGATATCAAGCTCGACCCGATCGAGGCAAACTGCATTTACGCAGGGATCATGATTGATACGAACAACTTTACGAACCGGACCGGCGTCCGTACCTTTGAGGCGGCGGCATTCCTGAGAAGAAGCGGCGCGGATATTACACATGTACATAAGATTTTCAGGGATGATCTGGCAGCATACCGGGCAAAGGCAGCGATTATCGGTCAGGCTGAGATCTACAGAGAATGCTTTATTATCGCAAAAGGAGCAGGAGAAGATATTGAGAGTCCGACGATTGTAGGAGCGCAGGCGGCCAACGAGCTTCTGAATATCAGTCAGGTAAAGGCAGCCTTTGTTCTGACAGAATATCACGGAAAAGTTTATGTGAGCGCGCGTTCGATTGATGAGATCAATGTACAGATCATCATGGAGCGGATCGGCGGTGGAGGACATATTAATACTGCCGGCGCTCAGTTTGAAAATACGGATCTGGAGGGCGACATCGAAACGCTCAAACAGGTCATCGATGATATGATTGAAGGAGGAGACATCACAGTATGAAAGTAATTTTACTGGAAGATATCAAGTCACTTGGGAAAAAGGGTGAGATCGTGGAAGTCAGCGACGGCTACGCACGGAATGTCATCCTGAAGAAAAAACAGGGAGTGGAAGCAACAAGCAAGAACTTAAACGACCTGAAATTGAAAAAAGCGAATGATGCCAAGATTGCACAGGAGCAGCTGGAAGCAGCGGAAGCCCTGAAAAAGGAAATCGAGGCAGAAGATAAAAAAGTAGTACTGAAGATGAAAACGGGAGAAGGCGGAAAGACATTTGGCTCCGTATCTTCCAAGGAAATCGCGGCAGCAGTCAAGGAGCAGCTGGGATATGACATTGATAAGAAAAAGATTCAGATGAAAGAGCCGGTGAAGTCACTTGGCATGCACCGGATTCCGGTCAGACTTCATACAAAAGTGACCGCTGAACTGAAAGTATCTGTTCAGGAAGAATAGGCCGATCGCCTGGAGAGCAAGATGACGGGAGGAATTCAAGATGGAAGAGGCTTTGATTAAGAGAGTCCTGCCGCACAGCATCGAGGCGGAGCAGTCTGTTGTGGGAGCGATGCTGATGGACAAAGAAGCGATCATGACGGCGTCCGAGATCATCAGCGGAGAAGATTTTTACCAGACCACCTACGGTGTGGTATTCAATTCCATTGTAGAGCTTTACAATGAAGGGAAGCCGGTAGATCTGATTACGCTTCAGGACAGACTTCGGGAGAAAGACGTGCCCGAAGAAATCCAGAGCCTGGAATTCGTGCGTGAGCTTCTGACATCGGTTTCCACCTCCGCCAATGTCAAATACTATGCGGATATCGTGGCGGAAAAGTCAATGCTCAGAAAGCTGATCCGGCTGACAGAAGGCATTGCCAATACATGCTATCTGGCAAAAGAACCGTTGGAAGGAATTCTGGAGAAGACGGAGAAAGATGTCTTTGAGCTGATTCAGAAGAGAAATACCGGAGATTATGTTCCGATCCGCCAGGTAGTTTTAAATGCCCTCGACAAGATCGAAAAAGCATCCAAGAGTAAAGGAACCGTAACCGGTATTCCGACAGGATTTATTGATCTTGACTATAAGATGTCGGGACTGCAGCCGTCGGATCTGATTCTTGTGGCGGCGAGACCGTCCATGGGAAAGACGGCATTCGTACTGAATATTGCGCAGCATGTTGCGTTTAAAGTGGAGAAGACAGTGGCGATCTTCAGTCTGGAGATGTCAAAGGAACAGCTGGTAAACCGTCTGTTCGCTCTGGAATCCCAGGTTGATTCCCAGTCGCTACGTACCGGAAATCTCAAAGATACGGACTGGGAAAAGCTGATTGAAGGAGCCGGCATCATCGGGCGCTCCAATCTGATCATCGACGATACGCCTGGTATCTCCATTTCCGAGATGCGTTCCAAATGCAGAAAGTATAAGCTGGAACACAATCTGGAACTGATTATCATCGACTATCTTCAGTTGATGAGCGGAAGTGTGGGAGGCCGAAGCGAGTCAAGACAGCAGGAGATTTCCGATATCTCACGTTCACTGAAAGCACTCGCCCGTGAGCTGAATGTTCCGGTGATTGCACTGTCACAGCTGAGCCGTGCGGTGGAACAGAGACCGGACCACAGGCCGATGCTCTCCGATCTCCGGGAATCCGGAGCGATCGAGCAGGATGCCGACGTGGTTATGTTTATCTACCGTGACGACTACTATCATAAAGATACAGACCGGCCGAACATTGCGGAAATCATCATCGCAAAACAGAGAAACGGCCCGATTGGAACCGTGGAGCTGACATGGCTTCCGAATTATACCAAATTTGCAAACTTCCTTCGGAAGGATGAACGATAAAAATGCTGCCACATGTAAGAGCAAACAGAGTTCTTACCGTGTGGCAGCATTTATAGATTCAGGCTTCACCGAGCAGTCTGTGGAAGAAGCGGGACGGAGCGGTCCTGACACTCTCTTTCCGGTAGAGCTGCTGCTGGCGGATCAGCTGATCCAGGTTTCTGTAGCGTTCTTCTTCCTGGCGTTCTTTCGCCTGGAGCAGGAAACTCATATTCTGGGATACCTGTTTTGTGATCGTCTCACTGATCTGTTTTTCGAGGATCGGATTGTTTTCCGCCAGTACAGAGCGCAGGACGGACGCCAGAAGGGATTCCGGTGTCTCTTCCTTTACTCTTTTCTGCAAAGCCTCTTTCGTATGTAAAATATCCGGGATGACTTCCTTTAAATCTCCGATCCGGATACCTTGTTCTAGTAGTTCTTTGATACAGCCAAACAGCCGTATGTCTTCGTCTGTATAGTAACGATGCCCGTTTTCAGTCCGGCCGCACGGAAGAGATAAATTCTTTTCCCAGTAGAGGAGCAGGTGCTCGTCCACGCCCGTGCGCTTGGCAGCTTCTGAAATCATATACTGAACCTCGCCCATACAACAACCCCCTGTTAATTTGTTTATACACTTTTGCTGCACTTCTATCATAACATATTGTGGGGAAGAATTCCGAAAAACTTCTCGACGGATTCGGACAGGAAACCCGGAAGGCATGGCGGATTCCGGCGAAAGGAGGCGGTGGAAAAAGAAACAGGGAAAAAATACCGCCACCCAAAACCAAATGGATGACGGCATTTTCATTCATGCATTCAAAAGTATTAAACAAACTGAAATTATTCAGCGGAGATAGCACCTGTCGGGCACTGTGCTGCACAAGCACCACAATCTACGCAAGCAGACGGATCGATTTCATAATGATCTGCTCCCTGAGAAATAGCGCCAACCGGGCATTCTGCTTCGCAAGCTCCACAGCTTACACATTCATCACTAATTACATGTGCCATAGTATGTATCCTCCTTTATTCTAAACATTCCATGTTATATGGTGATTTTATTTTAATACAAAAAAATTCATTATACAAGCAAATTCGTGGTTTTAATTTAGTACAAAAGAAATATTCAGCGGGAGCAGCGAGAAAAATTAAGAAAAACTTTATGCTTTTTCCCTGAAATTGGTGTATAGTGTAGGGTAGTAAATTTCAATTAACAGGAGAAAGAACGATGAAAAAAAAGATCGCAGTCATGGCAGTCATGCTCTGCGCGGCAGTTTCAACGGCAGCCTGTGCAGGGAAGGGTACGTCCGATAAAGATAGCGTGGTACTCGGTCAGGAAGAAGAAGAGTCAGCAGATCAGACAAAACTTAACATGATTCAGCCGCAGGCTTACAGCACGGTAGAAGGTCTGAATCTGGAGAAAGGAAGTTATATCTCCATCATCGGGAAATCTGAAGATTCCGAATATTGGGATGAAGTAAAACGCGGGGCTGAAGATGCTGTGGACCAACTGAACGAAGCCCTGGGATACAGTGGAAGAGATGAAATCAAGGTAACATATAATGCTCCGGGACATGAAGGAGATGTGGACGAGCAGATTAATATTCTGGATGAGGAGCTGGACCGTTATCCGGTTGCTGTCGGCATTGCAGTGATAGATAAGACTGCATGTGAGGTACAGTTTGACCTGGCTACGGAAAATAATATTCCGGTTGTCGGGATGGATTCTCCAAGTGATTATCCGGGGCTTATGCTTGTTTCCACGAACAATCAGGAGGCAGGTGCTACAGCGGCAGATAAGATGGCGGGGCTGTTAAATGAGCAGGGAGAAGTACTTCTTTTCATTCAGGATAATATTTCCGGTTCTGCCAAGCAAAGAGAGGCAGGAATGATCAGCCAGTTCCAGTCACAGTACCCGAACATTACGGTGTCCGGTATCTATTACATGGACGAGCTGGACAGCATGAAAGAGGGAACCGCTGAGAAACTTGGCAAAGCAGCAGAGGATGTGACAGACGAAGAGGTGATTCAGCAGATTCTGGCGGAGCACCCTAATGCAAAAGGATGCATTGGAGCCAATGAAGAGACGACCAAGATGCTGATTGACGCATGTGAAGCATCAGAGAGTGATGACATCCGGCTGATTGGATTCGATGGAGGAGAGACACTGACAGAGGCGCTCGAGGACGGCAAGGTCGATGGATTGATCGTACAGAATCCATACGGTATGGGCTATGCTACAGTAGTAGCTGCAGCAAGATCGGCGCTTGATATGGCAAATGAGGCAAACGTCGATACCGGCTATGCATGGGTAACACAGGACAATATGGAAGAGACAGCAATCAAAAACATGCTGTACTAATTCTTAAAATATAAAGCGGAAACCGAACAATAAAACGGGCAGATTCCTTTGAAGGAGAAGGGATCCGCCCGTTTTTTTGGTATAAATTTGTGACGAAAACTTATTTTCCGCTATCTGACTTCGGGAGGGAAAAGATAAATTCCGTTCCGACTCCTTCCGTACTGATAACATTGATATTTTCATTATGTGCCTGAATAATCTCGCGGACTATGGAAAGACCAAGGCCGGTTCCTTTTTTGTCTTTTCCGCGGGAAAGATCGCTTTTGTAGAAACGTTCCCAGATCTTACTGAGATCTTCTTTCGGAATACCGATTCCATAATCTTTAACAGAAACAAAAACTTTCTCTCCCCGCTCCGTTGTCTCCACTGTGACTGTAGACTGTGGATTGCTGAATTTGATGGCGTTATCCAGCAGATTGTAAAGTACCTGCTGGATCTTGCTGTGATCAGCATGGACGTAGAGGACCCTGGAAGCAAGCAGGAGTTCGATGGATATTTTCCTGGATGTGCAGGCTCCTTCAAAGGAGGCGGCTACCTGCTTGATCATTTCATGGAGATCAAAGGATTCCTTGTTCAGAAGAAGCTCCTTTGTATCAAATTCATTAAGCGTCAGAAGATCCCGTGTCAGGTCTGTCAGACGTTCCGTTTCAAAGAGAATAATACCCAGATATTTACTCTGAAGCTCCACCGGGATTGTACCATCGGCAATTGCCTCCACATATCCCTTGATGGAAGTCAGAGGGGATCGAAAATCATGCGACACATTGGCAACAAATTTTTTCTGATAATCCTCCATATC
The DNA here is from genome assembly GCF_002161525.1 of Drancourtella sp. An57. Taxonomy (NCBI): domain Bacteria; kingdom Bacillati; phylum Bacillota; class Clostridia; order Eubacteriales; family Oscillospiraceae; genus Drancourtella; species Drancourtella sp. An57. Next base: position 32,958 of record NZ_NFHY01000001.1, on the reverse strand, counting down.
TTTGAGATGAGCGGACATATAGTTCAGCGAAGCGGAAAGATATCCGATTTCGTCCTGTGAATTTACCGGGATCTCATAGTCCAGATTCCCTGAGGCGTACTGTTTGGCAGCTTCCGTAATCTTGCGCAGAGGCAGATAAATAATCAGATGAATACCGAGGAAGATTGTAAACGAAAGCAGATAAATGACAGCCAGAGTGATATAAACGGAATGCATGATGCTGTGCTGCTGATCCTCGAAATAGGAGACCGGCTTATGTACGATAAGATATCCTTTTGTGGAAAATCCTTCTGTTACCGGGACAATCATGGTAAGAACTTCTTCTGAATAATATCCATGATAATCGCCGGTCAGATACTGTTCACCTCCGGATTCCGCCGGATCAAAGTCACGGATCTGCTCCGGAACTATGGCGGAGCCGGAGGAGGAAACGGACAATAATACATTTCCCTCTGTATCCGTAAGCCAGAGATCCGCTTCCAGATAGACATTTACTCCGTTCAGCATTGCCCTCGTCGAAGAAGCGGTAGTCTCTTTCGAATAATAATCAGTAAGGTAGTCGGTTGCCAGAATGGTTGCTTCCCGGTACAGCCTGGATGCATCCTCGTCACGGATGGTATCGAGAATAAGCTGTGCTCCAAGTGTGGCAGCTGTGAAAAGGCTTAAAAAACCGAAAATAATATACAATATGATAAATTTCAGGTAGAGATTGCTGTGCATTGTTTATTTTACCTCAAATTTGTATCCGATTCCCCAGACAGTGCTGAGGCCCCACCCGCTGTGATCTTTGATTTTCTCACGGAGACGCTTGATATGGACGTCCACGGTACGGGTATCCCCGATGTATTCATATCCCCAGATCTGATCAAGAAGCTGCTCTCTTGTAAAGACCTGATTCGGGGAAGCGGCAAGAAAATATAAAAGTTCAAGCTCCTTTGGCGGCATATCCACGCGCTGTCCATCGACAACTACGGAGTAGTTGGTAAGATTGATGGAAATTCCCGGATATTCGACACATTTTCCCTTTGACGGGTCCGGACTTTCCGGCTTTGCCGGCTGGTAACGGCGGAGCACAGCCTTGACACGGGCCACAAGCTCCTTGGAATCAAACGGCTTGATGATATAATCATCCGCACCAAGTTCCAGTCCGAGCACCTTATCAAAGACTTCTCCTTTGGCTGAAAGCATGATGATCGGTACGTTGGATCTGGAACGGATTTCCCGGCAGACCTGATAACCGTCAATGCCCGGCAGCATCAGGTCAAGAAGGATCAGATTCGGCTGATAAGAATCGAAAGCCTTCAGTGCCGCCTCTCCGTCATAGACCATACGGGTATCAAAACATTCCTTGGTCAGATAAAGACTGATCAATTCGGCAATATTTTCATCATCGTCTACAATTAAAATTTTCTGTTTTGTAGTCATAACTTCCTCCCTATTTGAATTCAACGATAGTAACTCCTGCGTCTCCTTCGCCAAAAGCGCCGAGACGGTAGGACTTGACATGTTTCTGTCTCTTTAAATACTGGTGGACAGCATTGCGGAGCGCGCCCGTTCCTTTTCCGTGTACGACACGGACCGGACTGATATGTGCCAGATAAGCATCATCCAGATATTTGTCCAGAAGAGCTACCGCTTCGTCTGTCGTCCGGCCGATCAGATTGATCTCCGGGCTCACGCTCAGTGATTTGCCCATCTTCATCTTTCCGGATGAAGTGCGGCGTGTCTGTTTGGAAACATAGGAAACCGGTTCGTCAATGATATCCAGATCAGTGATCGGAACCTTGGACCGGAGAATTCCCATCTGTACTTCTACATTTCCTCTTGAATCCGGAAGAGTATGAACGGTTCCGGTCAGATTCATGCTGAGCACCTTGACGGCGGTGCCAAGTTTAAAGTCGGACGGCTTATAAGCCTTCTTTGGTTTTGCCTTTTCCAGAGAAACGGAAGAAGAGGTCTTTGCCATCTTCTGGCGCAGTTTTTCACGCTCTTTTTCCATCTCGGATGCAGAAATATTTTCCTTTCCGAATTTACGGAAATTACGCATAGTTTCATCCGCATAATCTTTTGCACTCTGAAGGATACGACCGGCCTTTTCATTGGCTTCCCGAATGATCCGGTCTCTCTGGGCATCCAGCTTTTCCTGTTTTTCTTTTGTACGTTTGCGGAGCATTTCCAGTTCCTCTTTGTAAGCCTGAATCTCCGCCTGCTCCTTTTCAATTGTACGGCGGCTGTGTTCCAGATCGCTTAACAGCTCTTCAAAGGACTCTTCCTGATCACTCAGGTGCGTCCGGGCCTCTTCAATAATCTCATCTGAAAGACCGAGCTTCTTTGAGATGGCAAATGCATTACTTTTCCCCGGAATTCCAATGAGCAGATGATATGTCGGGCGGAGGGTCTCCACATCAAACTCACAGCAGGCATTTTCTACACCTTCGGTGGTGAGCGCAAAAACTTTCAGCTCACTGTAGTGTGTGGTAGCCATCGTGCGGATTCCACGTCTGTGGAGGCTTGAGAGAATAGCAATGGCAAGGGCTGCTCCCTCTGTCGGGTCTGTCCCGGCGCCAAGCTCATCGAACAGGACGAGAGAACGCTCATCGACCTGTTCCAGAAAAGAAACGATATTCGTCATATGGGAAGAGAAGGTACTAAGACTCTGCTCAATACTCTGTTCATCTCCGATATCTGCATACACCTCTGTGAAGACTGAAAGCTCCGACCGGTCAAGCGCCGGAATGTGAAGTCCCGCCTGACCCATAAGAGTAAACAGTCCGGTTGTCTTCAAAGAGACGGTCTTTCCGCCGGTATTCGGCCCCGTGACAATCAGAAGATCAAACTCGTCACCGAGGCGGATCGTGGTCGGTACCACTCTGGCCTTGTCAAGGAGCGGATGCCGTCCTTCGCGGATATGAATCCGCCCTTCCTGATTGAATACCGGGCGGGAACCGTTTAAATCAACGGCAAAGCTTCCTCTTGCAAAAATGAAATCCAGATTTGTCAGCATTTCGTAATCAACGCGGATCTCATCACTGTGTTCCGCAGCCATAGTGCTTAAGTTTGCCAGAATTACCTGAATTTCCTCCTGCTCTTTTGCATGAAGCTCCATCAGATCATTATTCAGTTTAACAATAGCCATCGGCTCGATGAATAAAGTAGAGCCGGTGGAGGACTGGTCGTGGATCATCCCTTTGACCTGACTGCGGTATTCGGCCTTGACCGGGAGACAGTACCGGTCTCCACGCATGGTTACAATGGCGTCCTGCAGATAATTACGCATGGAACCGTTTACCATACTGTTCAAGGTGGAGTGAATCCTGCCGCCTGATGCCTGAATGTTGCGGCGGATCTTTAAAAGATTACTGCTGGCGTCATCAGCAATTACATCTTCTTCCAGAATACAGCGCCGTATCTCGGAAGCGGCTCTGGATACCGGCTCCAGACGCTGGAAATAAGAATCCAGACAGTCCGGCACCTCATCGACCGTATCATGCCGGCCGTATGCTTTCGCCTGGCCTGCACATTCCAGCAGACGCCCGATGGCAAGAAGCTCGGCGGCACTGAGTGAAGCCCCCAGATCCAGACGCTTTAACGACGCTTCCACCGGGACACATCCTCCGAAGGAGGGCATTCCCTTCTTGACGATCCGGGTAAACGCTGCGGCGGTCTCTTCCTGCATTTGCTCAATCACAGACAAGTCCGTCTGGGGAAGAAGACTGAGGCAGCGCTCTTTTCCGCTTTCCGATGCGGCATGATCTGCGAGGAGCTGTATAATTTTATCATATTCTAATTTACGTAATGTTTTCGTATTCATGAAAATCCCCTGTCTATACATACTTTGTCAAATATCATTTTACCCTATTTGCCTTCTAAAATAAAGGAGAAAAAAAGGTTAAATATTGAACATTGGGAGGTGTTACGGTATACTATAAAAAGGGATTAAAAAGGAGAAATACGATGTCTGCCCAATTTCAAGATGATGATGAGAAGAAGGAAGAAAAAGACTCCTATTCTTTTTTGAAGGAAACGATCAAAAAACCCCCGGTGGATAAGCGGGTGGTGGCATTAAAGATTCTGAGGGTCGCGGGCCTGGGACTGATTTTCGGACTTATGGCGTGTGTTGGGTTTGTTGTGGCCAAACCATGGGTAGATGAGCATATCGGAAATACGAGGACAAATGTGACGATTCCGCAGGATGAGCAGACGGAGGAGGAAGATGAGACTGAATCAGGAGACGGGCAGGCCGCTGTTCCATCACTGACGATTGAAAATTATCAGCAGATGATAGATGAGATGAATCGGATTGCAGATACTGTGGAGAAAAGTGTTGTTGTGATCAAAGGGACTGTACCGGCTTCCGGGGACGGCCAGACAGCCGGCGTAAGCCAGAGCCGTTCCGGAATCATTGTGGCAGACAATGGAGTGGAGCTTTTGATCCTGACAGGAGACAGTATCTTTGAGAGCGGCAAGACAGTGACAGCTACATTCTACGATGGCAACGAGGTGCCGGCTTCTTTAAAACAGCAGGACAGGAATCTGGGAATTGCAGTCTATGCGGTTGAGAAGTCGCGCCTTTCTCAGAACACCGTGTTGCAGGCAGCAGTAGCGGCGCTTGGAAATTCCAATCTTGTGTCCGCCGGCGATCCGGTGATCGCATTGGGGGCTCCGTTTGGTTCAGAGGGCGGGGTAAGTTTCGGGACTGTCAGCGGAACAGAAAGACAGCAGTATCTCTGTGACGGCCAGTATCAGATGATTGAGACGGATATGGTGCGTGTGGACGGCGCAAGCGGAGTTCTGGTAGATTTAAGCGGAGAGATTATCGGGCTGATCGATGAGGACGAAGACGGTACGTCAGGAGTCATTACCGCTTTCGCGATTTCCGAATTAAAAGAAGAGATCGAACTCCTTTCAAACGGTATTTCTGCAGCATACCTTGGAATCAATGGAACCGAAGTGTCAGATGCAGTTGCGGACAGTCAGGATATGCCCAAAGGGGTCTATGTAAGTTCTGTCATGCCGGATTCACCGGCCATGCAGGCAGGAATTCAGAGTGGAGACATTATTACAGCGATCGGGGATACCAAGATCTATACTTTAAAAGGGCTCAAAGAGGAGCTTATGGATTACCGGCCGGGACGTCAGATTACGATCAAAGGACAGCGTAGAGGATCGGAGGAATATGTGGACGTACAGTTTGATGTTACGCTGGCCGGGGCAGAATAATGAATTTAGAAAGAGGAAAAAAATGAGATATATCAAGGAACTGCATGAAGGAGAAACCATTCGTGCCATTTATTTATGCAAATCAAAAAGAAGCGCAGAGACAAGAAACGGGAAACCATATGACAACCTGATTCTGCAGGATAAAACCGGCACACTGGACGGAAAAATCTGGGATCCGAATTCCAACGGGATCGCTGACTATGATGAAAAGGACTTCGTGGAGATTGTCGGAGAGGTTACGACTTATAACAACAATCTGCAGCTCAATATCAAACAGCTCAGAAAAGCGCAGGAAGACGAATATGTGCTGTCGGACTATATGCCGACCAGTGACCGGGATGCGGAAGAGATGTACAAAGAGCTCCTGGAGTTTGCGGGGATGATCAAAAATCCATATCTGAAGCAGGCGGTTGAATACTATTTCGTAAAAGATGAGGAGTTTATCCGGAAGTTTAAAAATCATTCCGCGGCCAAGAGTGTTCATCACGGATTCTGCGGGGGCCTGCTGGAACATACATTAAGCATTTTAAATCTTTGCCGTTATTACCTTGCGGCCTATGATTTCCTGAGCGGAGATCTCCTGTATGCAGCGGCTATGTATCATGACATCGGAAAGACAAAGGAACTGTCTGCATTTCCGGAAAATGATTACACAGATGACGGGCAGCTTCTTGGACATATTATTATTGGTGTGGAAATGCTGGATGACGCAATCCGTACAATACCGGGATTTCCGCCAAAGCTTGCAAGTGAGTTGAAACACTGCATTCTTGCGCATCACGGAGAACTGGAATATGGTTCTCCGAAAAAGCCTGCACTTGCAGAGGCCATGGCACTCAATCTTGCTGATATGACAGATGCCAAGATGCAGACGATGAAAGAGCTGTTTAAGGATAAAAATACGACAGAGTGGATCGGATATAACAGACTGTTTGAGTCAAACTTAAGAAAATCAAGTTTGTCATAGAGGGAAGTAAGAGAAGTAGATGAAAAATGTACTGGATGTAATTGCGGAAAAAAAAGCGGCGCTGCCAAGAAAGCAGCGGATTGTCGCAGAATATATGGAACAGAATCCACAGTTGATGTCATACATTACCCTGAAAGAACTGAGTAACGATCTTCAGGTGACAGAGATTACAGTTCTTAAAACATGTCAGTCGTTAGGGTATGGCGGCTTCAATGATATCAAATACGAGTTCAGAAAAACAGCGATTGAAAAAAGAAAAACGGATGTTTTGGATGAAAAAAACTCCTATACGGAAACGATTCCGGCATACGAATCAGAAGATGAAAGAAAGTTTTTAAAATCTGTCGGAGATAATGAGGCCCAGATGATTGTACGGTTCTGGGAAGAAACAGATATTGAGGCGATTTTTAAAGCGGCGGGGATGATTCTTGGAAAGAAGAAAATATATATTTGCGGGAGAGGAATTTCTTTTTTACTTGCAAAATGTATGGTTGATTATCTTTATGGGTGTAATTGTTTTGCCAGTGCGGTCAATACAGAACTGAACGAGGAAGTATATGGAGTGCTTTCTGAATTGAATGAAGATGCCATTATGGTGGCGGTATCTTTCCCGGACTATTATTTTATGACGCTGAAACTTGCGGAGTTCGCAAAGAAAAATCGTGTGACGATCCTTGCGATTACGGATGCCCCAAATGCGGAGGTGACAGAGTTCGCAGACTTTACACTGACGGTACCGTCTATGACACGGGCATTTCTCAATACACTTTCTGCACCGATGTTTCTTGTAAATCTGTTGACCTCTGCAGTCAAAATTTTGAAAAATGATAAAAAGGATTCCGAAAAAGAGAAGGAATTTTCGGAACTGCTTTAGATGGAAAAGAATCCTGATGACAGGATTCTTTTTTTGTACAGTAAACCCTATACTTCTGCGAGGTGATGTGTTAAATAAAAGTAATAGGAATTTGTCAAATATGCATAAAATAATCAGAAATAAACTGTAAGAAATATAGTATTTACCTTCTATTATTGACTATATATAGACAAACTATATAGCGAGTGCTATACTTATAGACAAACAAAAATTAAGTATTTACATTATAGTAAGGAGGTACACATGAAAAAGAAAATTTTATCAGTCATGCTTGTAGGTATTATGACGCTTTCACTTGCGGCATGTGGAGGAAACAATGAAGAGAGCGGTACCAGTGATGTAACAGTAGATGGAAATCAGCTGGATGCGGAGCAGTACTACAATACGTACTTGTCGTCTGATCCGACGACGCTGGACAGCGTCAAGGGAAATGATACTTACAGCTGGAGTATCCTTCTGAACATTATGGAGCCGTTAACCAGACTGGACGAGCAGGACGGGGAAAATGTCAGAGTGGCGGCAGGTGCAGAAAGCTGGGAGTCCAACGATGACGGAACGGTCTGGACATTCCATCTTAATGACAACAAATGGTCTGATGGCGAGCCTGTTACTGCAGGCGATTATGTATACGGTATTCAGCGGACACTAAATCCGGATTCCGGGTCAGTCAATTCCTATCTGATTACCTGTATCAAGAATGGAGAAGCTGTTAATAATGGAGAGATGTCCGTAGATCAGCTGGGAGTAAGAGCAGTAGATGACAAGACATTGGAGATTACACTGGAACAGCCGACGCCGTACTTTTTGTCTTTGACAGATACAAGAGCGATGCTTCCGCAAAGGCAGGATATTGTAGAACAGTACGGTGATACATACGGTGCAGAAGCTTCCAATATAGTGTGCAACGGGCCGTTTAAAATTGAATCGTGGACACATAACTCAGAAATTGTAGTCACAAAGAATGATGAGTACTGGGATGCGGACAATGTATATCTGGATAAAGTAACCTGGCAGATTATTCAGGAGGAGACAACCGTATTTAACTCTTTTGACAGCGGATCACTCGACACCTGTTCTTCGGGAACACCGGAGTGGATCGATCGTTTCAGCGAAAAGGACGGAGTGGAAAGTTATGAGTATGAAAACACAACTGTCCGCTACCATTTCTATAATACACAGGATGAACTTTTCCAGAACGAAAATATCCGGAAGGCATTTACCTATGCAATCGACCGGGACGATGTAAACAGCACGATTTATTTTGATATTCACAAGCCGTCCTACAGTTGGGTAATGGGACCGGTTACAACAGGCGAGAATGGATTCTATCGTGAACAGGTAGGTGAAAATCCGCTTCAGGATATTATGGGAGAACAGGATCCAAAAGAACTGCTCTTAAAGGGCATGGAGGAACTGGGACTTGGAGATGACCCGTCAACGATCACGGTGACATTAAGTGTTGGCGGAACCACACAGTGGCTCCGGACATACGGTGAATATTTCCAGCAGAAATTTAAAGATGTTCTGGGTGTCAATATCGAGTTGGAACAGAACGAGTGGGGAACATTCCAGTCCAAGACAAACTCCGGTGACTATCAGATGGGCTATATGTCCTGGACAATCGACTACAACGACCCGATTTCCATGCTGGAGATTATGAAATCTGATGCAGGTTCGATTCCGACATTCTGGCAGAACGATGAATACGACAGCCTGATTGAGCAGGCATCCCGGGAAATGGATGAGTCGGCGCGTACAGAACTCTATAAGCAGGCAGAGCAGATCCTTCTTGAGGAATGTCCGGTCTGCCCGGTTACGAACGAAGTATATCATGGATTCGTATATTCTTATGTTAAAAACGTTGCTACAACACCGTTCAATACAATGGGCATGAAGAAGGTCTATACAAGCGGAAGATAGCAAATGAAAAGCCAGCCGCCGCCAACTGGCGGCGGCACTTTTTTACCTGAAAGGTTCTGCGGGCCGTGTATAAGGGCCTTTTAACATAGTAAGGAGATACCACATGAAAAAATATATTATCAAACGAATTATTTATATGCTTATCACTATGCTGATTATTACAGCGGCAACCTTTTTCCTGATGCACAGCATTCCGGGAGATCCGCTGTCCTATATGGCAAGGAATCTTCCTGAACAAACGAGGGAAAACTACTATGCAACTTATGGACTTGATAAGCCGGTATTTGAACAGTTTATCATTTTTATGAAAAATCTGTTGACAGAAGGCAGTCTGGGAGAATCACTTCGATATCCGGGCCGTTCCATCACAGATACAATTCTTCAGAATTCCCAGGTTTCTGTAGTACCGGGAGGACTGGCACTGATATTTGGTCTGATTATCGGTATCATTCTTGGAATTATTGCTGCTCTGAAGAAGAACAAATGGCCGGATTATGTTGTCATGTTTATTGCGATTGTTGGCATTACGGTTCCGGTTTTCATTCTGGCGTCATTGTTCCAGTATGTATTTGCAGTAAGACTTCAGATTCTTCCTACCCAGGGATGGGGACAGCCGGAAAATATCATCCTTCCGGCCGTTGTCATGAGTTTCGGAACGATTGCCACCTATGCCAGATATGTAAAGTCCAACATGCTTGATGTGATGGGGCAGGATTATATCCTGACGGCAGAGGCAAAAGGAGTAAGCCGGTTTAATGTAATTAAAAAGCATGTTCTGAGAAATGCATTCCTTCCGTGTATCACGCTTCTTGGAGGGCAGATTTCCGGTATTTTCACGGGCTCCTTCGTTGTGGAAAAGATTTTCGGAATTCCGGGACTTGGATTTTATTATATCAGCTCTATTAATGACCGTGACTATACCATGATTATCGGAACGACAATTTTTGCGGCCGGCCTGTTTATTCTGGCACAGCTTATTATTGATATTGCATACAGTCTTCTCGATCCGAGAATCCGTGTACAGTAGGAGGTAGAGCCATGACAGCAGAAAACAAAAGAAATGAAGCAATGATGCCGGATATACCGGATGAAAAGTTTACGATTATCGGGATCGATGAAAATGCCGGAGAAGTGCTGGCCAGAAAACGAATCAGTTACTGGCAGGATGCATGGCGCAGATTCCGGGAAAATAAAATTGCCCTTGTGGCGGCAGTGATTCTGATTGTGATGATATTTTTTATTATTTTTGGACCGATGATCAGCGGATATGAATTTGAAGAAATTGACAATACTGCGATCAATCAGGGACCGAGTGCGAAGCACTGGTTTGGAACGGATAATCTTGGAAGAGATCTGTTTGCCCGTGTATGGCAGGCAGGGCGGGTTTCTCTTATCATAGGTCTGGTCGGTGCATTTGTGGCAAGTATTGTAGGATCGATCTACGGGGGAATTGCCGCATATTTTGGCGGTGTAGTTGATGATATTATGATGCGTATTGTAGAAATTCTCCTGAGTGTACCGTATCTGCTGATTGTTATTCTGATTTCCGTTATTACGGACAGTAAGAGCCTTGGAACGATGCTTGTGGCGCTGACACTGACCGGGTGGTGCGGGATTGCAAGGATTGTGCGAGGGCAGATGCTGCAGCTGAAATCCCAGGAATTTGTGCTGGCGGCCAATGCCCTTGGAGTATCGCCGATCCGGATTATTTTAAAACATATGATTCCGAATACAATGAGTCTGATTATTGTCGCAATCACCTTTGATATTCCGGGGTATATTTTTTCGGAGGCCTTCCTGAGTTATGTAGGGCTGGGAATTCAGGCTCCGCAGACAAGCTGGGGTGCGCTTTGCGCGGCAGCACAGCAGAACTTCATGTTCTATCCATATCAGCTTTTGTTTCCGGGTATCATGATTGCACTTACCATGTTGTCCTTCACGCTTCTGGGAGATGGACTACGTGATGCACTGGACCCAAAACAGAGAAAATAAACGGGGAGGAAAGACAATGGAAACTAATGAAAAAATCCTGGAGGTGGAGAACCTTCATGTATCATTTCATACCTATGCCGGAGAAGTCAAAGCGGTGCGCGGAGTTGATTTTGAACTGAAACGTGGAGAAACACTTGCATTTGTAGGAGAATCCGGATGCGGGAAATCGGTTACGGCAAAATCCATTATGAGACTTTTAAAACCTCCGGTTGCGGAGATTAAGCCGGAATCCAGAATTATCTGTAACGGCAGGGATGTAATGAAAATGACCGGAAAGGAACTGTATGCTTTCCGGGGAGATGAAATCAGCATGATTTTTCAGGATCCAATGACATCCTTGAATCCGACAATGAAAGTCGGAAAACAGATTATGGAAAGCCTGATGCTTCACAGAAATATGAATAAGAAAGAAGCACGGGAAGAGGCTGTTCGGATGCTTAAGATGGTAAACATTCCAGGCGCGGAAAAAAGAGTGGATAATTATCCGCATGAAATGTCAGGAGGAATGAGACAGAGAGTTATGATTGCCATGGCTCTTGCATGTAATCCTAAGATTCTGATTGCAGATGAGCCAACAACAGCACTGGATGTTACGATTCAAGCGCAGATTATGGATCTGATGCGTGAACTGAAGGAAAAAATGAATACGGCAATTATACTCGTAACGCATGATCTTGGAGTAGTTGCGAATTTTGCCGACCGGATTCAGGTTATGTATGCAGGACAGATTCTGGAGCGGGGAACCGCAAAAGAAATTTTTTACGAGAGCAGACATCCGTATACATGGGCGCTGTTAAGTTCTGTACCTAAAAAAGGAAATGAATCCAAAGAGGAACTGTATGCTCTGAAGGGGACACCGCCGGATCTGATTCTGCCATTGAATGAATGTCCTTTTGCTTCGAGATGTGAATACTGCATGGGAATCTGTAAGGAGCAAAATCCAATGGAAACGTCAATCACTGATACTCATAAGGTTTCGTGCTGGCTGATGCATCCAAAGGCACCGAAGGTAAAATCCTTTTACGACAGGGAGGGACGATAATGGAGGAAAAGATGGGAAAAGCACCAAACTCAGAATATATTCTTGAAGCAGTTGACCTGTGTAAATATTTTAAGGCCGGAAGAAAGCAGTATGTTAAGGCGGTTGACCATGTGAACATCCGCATGAGACACGGAGAGACGCTGGGGCTTGTAGGAGAATCCGGATGCGGAAAAACAACAACAGGAAGAACAATGATCCGTCTATATGAACCGACTTCGGGAAAGATTCTTTTTGAAGGTCAGGATATTTCAAAACTGAAGGGGAAAGAACTCCTGCATTTTAAGAAAAATGTACAGATTATTTTTCAGGATCCCTATGCTTCGCTGGATCCACGTATGACGATTGGCGAGATTATTTCCGAGGGAATGGATGTTCATATGAAGCTTTCGGAAGAAGAGAAAGAAAAACGTGTCAATGATCTGTTGCGGAAAGTCGGACTGAATACTGAATACGCAAACCGATTTGCACATGAACTGTCCGGCGGGCAGAGACAGAGAATTGGAATTGCACGTGCGCTTGCAGTGGAACCAAAATTTATAGTCTGCGATGAACCGATTTCGGCCCTGGACGTTTCGATTCAGGCACAGGTAGTTAATCTTCTGATGAAACTTCAGCGGGAGATGGGGCTTACATATTTGTTTATCTCTCACGATCTGTCAATGATTCAGCATATTTCCGATCGTGTAGGAGTGATGTATCTGGGATCAATCGTGGAACTGGCACCTGAAAAAACAATTTATTCTGCATCGAAACATCCGTACACACAGGCGCTGATTTCAGCGATTCCGGTTGCGGATCCGGAGGCCGATACCGAGAAAGACCGGATCAAGCTGGAAGGGGAGGTGCCAAGTCCTCTGAATCCGCCGTCCGGATGTAAATTCAGAACAAGATGCCGGTATGCGACAGAGCGGTGCGCTGCAGAGGCACCGGTACTTCGGGAAGTGGAACCGGATCATTTTGTGGCGTGCCATCTATGCGAATAACAAGGAGCAGGCAGGATTATGATATCATATGAACTGGCAGAAAAAATACTGGACTATGCAGTGACACACGGTGGAGATTATGCAGAAATTTTTGAAGAAGAAAAAACATACTCAAAAATTACTCTGACAAATCAGGAATCCCCCACGATTTTGACGGGACAGGAAGAAGGAACAGGAATACGGATTCTCAGAGGAACTCAAAGCAGGTATATTGCGGTATCTCATACAGACGAAGCAGAGATTTTTAAGATGATGAAAACGGCTCTGAAAGACTGGGCGGATGGAAAAGAACATATGGAAAGAAGTGTTTTAAAACAGCCGGAGATCTTTCAGACTCAAGGGGCGAAAAACACTGTAACAGCAGAAAAAATCCGGCTTTTAAGAGAGTGTGTTCAATCCGGAAAACATGCAGCATCACATATTGTCAGAATGCAGACTTCCTGTGTAGAGGACTGTCAGACAGTCAGGCTGATCAACACGGAAGGATGTAATACGCAGGATGAGCGGCGGAAGATGCGCCTCTATATCAAAGCAACTGCCCGGGATGGAAAAGAAAGTGCAGAGAGTTATACAGGCCCCGGCATTATGGGAGGCATGGAACTTTTCGGGCAGATTGATTTTCGGAAAACGGCAGAAAAGACAGCAAGATCTGCACAGGCACTACTTCATGCGAAACCGTGTCCGACAGGCCGGATGCCCGTGATTATTGCAAATGGATTTGGCGGACTTCTCTTTCATGAAGCTTGTGGACATTCGTTAGAGGCTTCCAGTATGGCAGACAAGGGATCTGAGTTTTCAGGGAAAATCGGGACACAGATTGCTTCAGAAAAAGTAACATTGGTAGATGACGGCACAGTCCCGGGTGGATGGGGATCCCTTCACATCGATGATGAAGGGATTCCGACAAGGCGTAATGTACTGATTGAGAAGGGAATTTTAAAAGGATGTCTTGTGGACCGTCTGGATGGAAGGAGACTGGGAATGCCGCCGACCGGATCAGCACGGAGAGAAAATTACCGGTATGCACCTGTGGCAAGAATGACGAATACTTTTCTGCTTCCGGGAGAGGATGCTGCGGATGAAATGATCCATTCTGTAACGCGGGGGCTTTATGTAAAAAACATTCACGCAGGATCAGTAAATCCGGTAACCGGGGAATTTAATTTTTACACGAATGAAACGTTCCTGATTGAAAACGGCCGGATTGTCTGCCCGGTTCACAATGCCACGTTGATTGGAACCGGGAGAGAAATTTTAAGAAAAGTGGAGATGGTCGGGACAGATCCTGCTATGGGTCAGGGATTTTGCTATGCGGGGAGCGGGGCAGTCTATATCGGTGCAGGCCAGCCAACCGTTAAAATTGCGGAAATGACAGTCGGAGGAGATGAAGTATGACAGAGGCAGAAAAAAGGCTGGAGCAGATCAGAAGCTTGACGGAAACATTGAAAAGAGAAGGGTTTCAGGATATCTGCTATTATATGATCCGGACGCAAAGGCTTCAGATCTCTGTATTTCCCGGGGCTTCAATCAGACAGGAAGAGATGAATGATACTATGTACAGTATTGAAGCGTCCTATAAGGGGAAGAAAAGCAGAATGTACACCAATCATCCGGAGGAGACGAAACGGGTTATACAAGTCCTGAAAGAATCGGCAGAGGTATATGGACAGGCAGAAAACGCCGGCCTGATTTATGATGAGTGTACAACGGAAGACATTTCTTTTTTCTGGAATGAACCGGAAGAGATTATCCGTACTGTCAGGAAGGCGTGGGAAAAAACAAAAGACGCATCACTGATTTTGCTTGTTCAAAAATGTTGTTATGAACAGAATTTTCGAGAAATCTGGATGATCGATGAACAGATGCACCGTGTATGTGATACAGATGGATATCACTGTTTTAACATCCGCATTGCAGCCGGAAAAGACGGGACAAGATCCAGTGCATCAGACTGTATTTACGGAAAAAATCTGCAGATGATGGAGATAGAACACTGTGTAGACCGTGTGATATGTGAAGCACAGAATTCGCTTGGAGGCGAGAAACTTGTTTCAGGAAGATATTCTGTCATTCTTGGAGGAAATGTGGCTGCAGAACTTCTGGAAGCGTTTCTGCCTGCATTTTATGCGGAAAATCTGCAAAGAGATGACAGCCCTCTGAAAGGAAAATGGAAAAAACAGATTGCTTCATCTGGTATCTGGATGAAAGAAATCCCTGAATTTGATAAGGGAAGAATTCACAGAACCGTAGATGATGAAGGCATACCGGTAACAGAAAAAACACTGATCCAAAATGGAATTTTCGTACAGAAACTGTACAATCGGAAGACAGCACAAAAAGACGGAGTGCCAAGTACAGGAAATGGATTCCGCCCGTCTGTTCAGAGTGATGTGGAGACGGGAATTACCAATGTTGTTCTGGGAATGAAAGAGGAGCAGACTTCTTCACGCAGCGGTCTGGAAATGGAAATGAAAGAGGGCATTCTTGTAACAAGGGTAGATGGAGTATTTGCGGGAGCAGACAGTACAACGGGAAAGTTTTCTCTGATTGCAGGTGGAAGGGTGGTCCGAAATGGAAGAGAAGCAGAAACATTTCGTGAAGTAACGATTTCGGGCGATTTCTTTGAGTGCCTGGGCAGCATCAAAAAGACAGGCGATGAACTCTATACAACAGAACCGGGAGCTATGAGTGTACTGGCACCGGATCTTTGGACGGGAAAACTGACAGTATCAGGAAAATAACAGGAGGATCATGAGATGGAGCAGTATCAGACATGGATTTTGGAAAAACTACAGGAATTGACAGCGATCGACAGCCCGACCGGTTTTACAGGGCGTGTGACAGACTATCTGGTGGAAGAATATCAGAAAATGGGATATGAACCAGTCAGAACTTACAAAGGAGGCATATTGATAGATCTTGGCGGAACTGAGAAAGAAGCAGTTCTGACAGCCTCTCATGTAGATACATTAGGAGCAGTGACAGCAGAAATTAAAGAGAACGGCCGACTGAAACTCTCGCCGGTGGGAGCACTTTGTGCCAGTACACTGGAGACAGAAAACTGCCGGATCTATACCAGATTTGGAGAGGTTTATGAAGGCACCTGTCAGCTTGTCAATGCATCTTCTCATGTAAATGGAGAATTCAGCCAGACTGTACGCACTTATCAGAATATAGAAATTGTACTGGATGAGAATGTCCGCTCAGGTGAAGATGTCCGGAAACTCGGAATCGATAATGGAGACTATGTCTGCTTCGATCCCGTCACGAAAATCACAAAAAGCGGGTATATCAAGAGCAGATTTTTGGATGACAAGTTAAGTGCGGCGGTTTTGATGGGATATGCGAAATTTCTGAAAGATACAAAACGGACACCGAAACGAAAAGTATATCAATATTTTACAGTATTTGAGGAAATCGGACATGGTGCAAGCGCATCTGTCCCGGAAGATGTAACGGATGTGATTTCTGTTGATATGGGCTGTGTGGGCGAAGGGATTTCGTGCACAGAGAAAGAGGTATCAATATGCGCCAAAGACAGCGGAGGACCATATCACTATGATCTTACAACGGAATTGATTAAAACAGCAAGAGAACATGAGATTTCCTACGCTGTAGATGTGTATCCGTTTTATACATCCGACGTAGAAGCAACTCTTAAAAGTGGTTATGATATCCGGCACGCACTGATCGGACCGGGTGTCTATGCATCGCATGGATATGAAAGAAGTCATATAAATGGAATGATGAATACATTTCGTCTGCTGAGTGCATATCTCGGAACAGAGGAACAGGATTAAAAATAAAACGGCAAAACAGGAAGCATATATCAGAAGATTGAAAGTATAAAGCAGAACCGGAGCCCCGGATTAGAAGGACACCGGTTCTGCTTTTTCTTGTATGCATATGGAAAGTCAGGTATAATGGGCGGTAGAAAGCAGATCAATGAATGATCTGCGGTAACAGAACTGTGTATTATGGCACAAAAGGGGAAGAAACGATGAAGAAAAATGATTTTGTGACACTGACAATAGAGGATATTGGCGTAGGAGGAGAAGGAATCGGGAAAGCCGAAGGGATGACTTTCTTTGTGAAGGATGCGGTTGTCGGCGATGTGATCGAGGCAAGAATCACAAAGCTGAAAAAGAATTACGGTTATGCCAGGCTGATGAAAATCCTCAAGCCGTCTGAAAAAAGGAAAGAGGCAAAATGCCCGGTGGCAAGACAGTGCGGGGGATGCCAGGTTCAGGAGATGGCTTACGAGGAACAGCTGAAATTCAAGGAGCGGAAAGTCCGGAATAATCTGGAACGGATCGGTGGATTTGAAAGCACACTGCTTGATGCTGTTATGGAGCCGATCTGTGGAATGGAGGAACCATTTCATTATAGGAATAAAGCACAGTATCCGATCGGAACTGACAGGGACGGGAATCCGGTAGCCGGCTTTTATGCAGGACGGACCCATCAGATTATTCCAAACACGGTTTGTGCACTTGGCAAGGAGATCAACACCGAAGTTCTTAACATTGTCCTTGAATTTATGAAAGAATTTCATATTACCGCCTATGATGAAGGAACGGGGACAGGTCTGTTCCGCCATGTTCTGATCCGGAGTGGATTTAAGACAGGCGAAATCATGGTCTGTCTGATTGTAAACGGAATCCGGATCCCTCATGTGGAGATACTGACAGAACGACTGACAAAGCTTCCGGGAATGACCAGCATTACGATGAACATTAATTGTGAAAATACCAATGTCATTATGGGAAAAGAGATCCGGCTTCTCTGGGGACAGGAGTATATTACAGATTATATCGGAGAAATCAAATATCAGATTTCACCACTTTCTTTCTACCAGGTGAATCCGGTGCAGACAGAAGTTCTTTACGGGCTGGCCTGTGAATACGCAGGACTGACCGGGCAGGAGACCGTATGGGATCTTTACTGTGGAATTGGAACGATTTCGCTTTTCCTTGCCCAAAAAGCAAAACAGGTTTACGGAGTTGAGATTATTCCACAGGCGATTGAAGATGCCAGAAAAAATGCAGAGATCAATGGCATCACAAATGCCGAATTTTATGTTGGAAAAGCAGAAGAAGTGCTGCCGGACTATTATAGAAAATACGAAGAGTCTCATCCGGGCCGTCGAGCTCACGCGGATGTGATTGTGGTGGATCCGCCGAGAAAAGGATGCGATGAAACATTGCTTGAGACGATGGTAAACATGGAGCCGGACCGGATTGTCTATGTGAGCTGTGACTCCGCAACACTGGCGAGGGATCTGAAGTATCTGTGTGAGAACGGGTATGAATTGAAAAAAGTACGGCCGGCGGATATGTTTCCGATGACGGTGCACGTAGAAACTGTCGTGAAATTATGCCGGAAAATCAAGGTGTCCGGAAAATAGTTTCCTGATTAAAAATGCAGAGTGTGTTCAGTCATTTCCTTATGGTAGTATATGGAAAGGAACAAACGTGTTGCAGGGTGGCTGACCTCTATTCTACATAGAATGGGGGTGGTGCTGATGGACAATAAAAATCATTTTGATTTCAAAGACCTTATGGCTTTTGGAATGTTCATTCTGGCATTGCTGACATTCGTTTTTACGTTTATCAGATAATGTTTTAAGCATAGAAAAAACCACCCCGGAACTTTGGCTAAGTGATGAGGTGGCAATTCTATGTTAATCCTTGTTATTAGGTCAACCACTTTGTGGGCGGTTGTTCCTTTTTCTACTTACAATATAGCACATTGTGTTTTCATGTTCAAGAAAAAATTGACGGCAGGCATTTGGCAGCCCCAAATTGAGCATATAAAATAAATCTCTTTTTGAAATTTTGCCATCCGGTTATTTCCGGATGGCACTTTTCATCCTTCGGCTCAAAACAAGTAAACAGGCTACCAGAAGGATCGGAAAGAATGTGGCGGTCAGCAGTCCTGCTTTAAGATTGCCGCCGGCCAGTTCCGAGAACTTCCCTACTATCGCCGGGCTTACTGTACCGCCAAAATCCCCTGCTAATGCTAAAAATGCGAACATAGCGGTGCCGCCTTGCGGACACTTTTGGGAAGAAAGGCTGATTGTACCAGGCCACATAATACCAACACTGAATCCACAAATGGCACATCCGGCCAGCCCAAGAATCGGGACAGGTGAAAGAGAGGCCAGCAAATAGCATGCCACGCACAATAATCCGCTCAGCAGCATGGTTTTTGTCAGGTTCAGTTTCTCGCTCATTTTGCCGTACAGCATACGGGAAATTCCCATGAAAACGGCGAACAGGCAAGGGCCGGCCAAATCACCAATGGTTTTGGATACACCAAGAGCAGATTCTGTAAATGCAGACGCCCATTGTGCCATCGATGCTTCGGATGCGCCGGAACAAATCATCAGCAGAATCATCATCCATATCAATGGCAGACGGAGCAGTCTGCGAATAGGCAGACTTTCGCCATCTTCCACCAGACGCTCTATCGGACAAGTGAGAAACTGAAAGACATTTACCAACGGTACCAGTGCCCAGAGTAAGGTAAGTATTTTCCAATTTTCAATGCCAAATACCGCAAAAAAGAGCGTGGAACCTAAGATTACGCCCACCGCACCCCAGCAGTAAAAAGAGTGAAGCAAACTCATCACGCCATCCTTATTTTCAAAAGGGCAGGCTTCCACAATCGGGCTCACCAGCACTTCTACAAGGCCGCTGCCGATGGCATAAAATACTACCGCGAGGAGGATTCCCAGAAATGGTACAGGGAGAACTTCCGGGAGAAACGCCATCAACACAAGCCCTACGGCGGAAACGACCTGAGAGATCACCACACAGATACGGTAACCGATTATGTCGGCGAACTTGGTTGCTCCAAGGTCAACCAACAACTGGGTCAGATAAAACACAACCGGGATCAGAGCGATTTTTTCCAATGAGATCCCGTAGGTATGTTGAAAGGTCAAAAACAGAAGCGGTGCAAAGTTGGCGGCGATAGCCTGAGTGACAAATCCCATATAGCAGGCCACCAGTGTCTTTTGATATTTACGATTCCCGGACATATCACTTATCTGCCTCCGTCTGTTTGATCAGGTTTTTGTTTAAACATTGAAATTTCATGATAGCTCTCCTTTCTAGACTCGAATAAACGTATTATATAATCAAATTATTCAAAGATAAAGGCACTATAGTGTCAGGGAAAAGCATTATTTACCCGCTCCGTGCGTTTGTCGGTGAATATCCGTACCTTTTGCGAAATTGACGGCTGAAGTAATTTACAGAATGAAACCCGCAGGCAAAACTGATCTCCTGCAACGTCAGTGTGGTTTCGTGCAGTAAACGCTTAGCTGTTTGCAGGCGGTACTTAATAAGCGCTTCCACCGGAGAACACCCCAGGTAGGACTGGAAACACCGGCCGGCTTCGCTTCGGCTGATATGGGCGGCACCGGCGATATCTGCCAGGGTAATCCTTTGGGCGTAATTTTCATAAATATAAGACAGCATTTTCTGGAGGCGTATCTGGGTGTTCAGTTGTACCCGTGATGCGTTGGATTTTGGCAGGGAATCAAAATTGCGAAAGATGGTTTCCAATATACAACAGATGCTGCGCTGGACCGTCATTTCGTAACAATCGGGCTGTTCCTGCATGGCGAAATACGTGGTGCGAATCCACTGGCGGACCTCATCCCACAGGTCGTTGTCGTGCCGGAACACAACAAAGGGAAGAGAGTTACAAGCCAGAATCGGCCGGATGTATTTCCGGTAAATGGTGCTGGTCTCAGGGGCAACCACTGTGCCGGAAAAAACGATGTTTGGAAAGCGATCCGGCTTCACACCTGACAATTGTCGAATTCCGTGGAGCATATTCTGGTTGATGAAAATACTGTCCCCCGGTTCCAGAATCGTATGGGTTTGCCCCACCTGAAAGTCGAGAACACTGCTTTGTGATGTGGCAATCTCAAAGTAGGGATGCCAGTGCACAGGTCCCGCACGGTTTGGCAAATCGGCAAGTTCATCGCAATAAAATGTAATGGGGAAAGTTGAACTGCCATGTGGTATCTGTTCTTGTAATTGATGGTCAAGTATGATTGGCATATTGTAGTCCTTTACTCATAGATAAGTATCGTTTTCCGGAAACTCAGCAATGGCTTTCGTCATCAGTATCCGTTTTACATCTATTATACCTTGTACAATCAAAGCGGGCAAATGTTTTCCGCCGGTCCAATGAAAAGTGCGCATTGTGACCGGTCGCTTTACATGGTAGTATATGGAAAGGAATAATCAGAGAAATCTGTATTTTTTCTATAAATCATAACTATCGCTTGACTGTAAAGTCCCTTTACCCCTTATAATTAAATATCATATCAGGGGAGGATTATGCCGATGACGATCAAAGAAGTGGAAGAACTGTCCAATATGACGCGGGCGAATATCCGGTTTTATGAAAAAGAAGGACTCATCACGCCGCAGAGGGATTCAAATGGTTACCGTAATTATACGGAACAGGATGTGGATATATTGAAACGGATCCGGCTGCTTCGGACGGTTCATCTCGGCCTGGAAGAGATCCGGTCCTTAAGTGAGAAAGAAAGTGAACTGACAGATGTTCTTCTTATACATTTAAGGACATTGAAAAAAGAACAGAAGGATCTGGAACAGTCAAAAGCGATCTGCGAGCAGATGTGCAAAGATCGGGCAGCTTATGAAAGTTTTGATGCGGAGCATTATTTTAATTTTCTGAACAAGGCGCCTTCAGAAATTCCGGCGGAGTTAGAAGCAGACTCACTTCCAAAGGTAACAGCGCCCTGGAAACGGTATTTTGCCAGACTGATTGATGAAGCAATCTATCTGATTTTCTGGAATCTGATTCTGGCGCTTGGTTTTCATATGAATATCAGACAAACAGGATGGGCATTTGCAGTCATAGGGATCATAATGCAGTCTGTTTTGCTTCTTATGGCAGAGCCTGTCATGCTTTCAAGATTTGGTACGACACCCGGGAAATTTCTGTTTGGTTTTCGAGTGTCGGCAGAAAGCGGTGCACGGCTTACATGGAGAGAGGCTTATGACAGAACCGGGATCGTATTAAAAAGAGGACTGGGATTCTATATTCCGGTTTATGGGCTCATTCGAGAGTACCTTTCTTACAAGGATTGTAAAAAAGGAGAGATTCTTGAGTGGGAAGAAGACAATATTCTCACGTTGGATGAACGGCATATGAGGTGGAAAGTGATAGCGGCAGTTCTGGTACTGAGTGTACTTGATGTCCTGAATTATTTTGTGTGGCAGGCAGGTGCACTGCCGCAGAACAGAGGAAATATCACGGCAGCACAGTATGCCGAGAATTTTAACGATATGCAGAAATTTTATCAGATTGACCATCAGCTGAATCTTCCGGAGTTTTTACCCCCGCTTGGCGATTCCAGGAAGCTGCTGAATCAGGACGGTGATTGGGAAAAGATGTCCGGAAAACCGTATATCGTTGGCACAGGAGTGGATTATCCGGAGCTTCCCGAACTTCAATTTACGGAAAAGGACGGTGCTTTGACAGAAATTTCATTTTCTTCCGAATATAAAGATGAGAACGTGGAAATTCCGGTGTATGGAGATCTGATGGCGCTAGCATCGCTTTCCTATATTTGTGCGCAGGAAGAGTACAACCTGCTGCCTTCCCCGCCTTCACGTCTTTACAGGCAGGTGAAAGAATATGGGGATCAATGCAGTGATTTTACGATTTCCGAGGCAGGGGTCACAGTGAAGGCATCGTTCGATTATAGCGGGTATGAACTTCGGCAGGCACAGTATGGAAGCAGTGATGTACTTGTGCCGGTGTATGGGAAGGATGTATATTTCCAGGTGGATTTCCGGATCTGGCAGGAGTAAAACAGCTTGACTTTTTTCGCTGCGAAAAGCATAATGAAATCAGTGCAAAGTAAACGGAGGGAAACCGGGTCCAGGAGGCCCGGTTTCTTTGGCGGAGGTGGATAAAATTGACGACAAAAGAAAGTATTCTTGCTCTGTTTGAAGAGCAGAGGGGAGTTTATTTTTCAGGCGAAGAGATTGCAGCCAGGCTTGCGGTTTCACGGGCGGCAGTATGGAAGGCGGTGAACGGCCTTCGAAAAGAAGGTTACGAAATTGACGCAGTCTCAAACAAGGGCTACCGTCTTGCGGCCGATACGGATATTTTATCTACACAGGGAATTGAAAAATATCAGGAGCCTGTCTGCCGGACATTGAACTTATGCGTTCTGCCGGAGGCAGAATCTACCAATACGCTTCTCAGGGAAAAGGCAAATGCAGGAGCGCCGGAAGGGACTGTAATCCTTGCCAACACCCAGACAAAAGGACGGGGGAGGAGGGGCCGGAGTTTCTATTCTCCGGCAGACACCGGTCTCTATCTGAGTATCCTGTTAAGGCCGGATGGAATGACACCGGATCAGGCGGTGAAGATCACGACAATGGCTGCTGTCGCTGTATGCGAAGCGGTAGAGGAGATTTCCGGAAAAGAGACCTGGATCAAGTGGGTCAATGATATTTATCAGGAAGGACGGAAGATCAGCGGAATTCTTACAGAGGCTTCAGTCAGTATGGAAAATGGAAGTGTAGAATCGGTGATTCTGGGAATCGGAATCAATGTTTACCAGCCGGAGAGTGGATTCCCGGAAGATATCAGAGAAACTGCAGGATCCGTTTTTGACGGGAAGCAAAATGATGGAAAGAACCGGCTGGCCGCCGGAGTTCTGAATTATTTTTTTAAAGAATATGAGAGGATAGATCGTACTGATTATGTGGAAAAGTACCGTGCAAAAAGTCTCGTAGTGGGGAAAGAGATCACGATACTGTCCCCGTCCGGCGACAGAAACGCAACGGCGCTGGATGTGGACCAGGACTGCCATTTGATTGTGCAGTATGAAAATGGACAGACAGAACGGCTGTCCTCTGGGGAGATCAGTATCCGGCTTTCATAAACTGCTGCCGGAGCTGTGGGCATCAAATGAAAAGGCCGGGCAGGATGTGTCCGGCCTTCAGACGGTCAATCAGTACCATCCAAATAGTGAAGAGTTCCCGTTCAGCCTGCTGATAGCAGAGAGCTCGGACGGAGTCAGTGCAAAATCCAGTACAGCCAGATTTTCTGCCATTCGCTCCCGGTGAACGGACTTCGGAATCACGGCAATGCCATTCTGGATCAGATAACGAAGGGCAATCTGTCCGGATGTCTTGCCGTGCCTTGCGCCGATTTCCTTCAGAACAGGTTCCGCAAAAATGTTTTTCCGGCCTTCTGTAAACGAGGCCCATGACTGCATTTGTGTCCCATAGCTGTTCAGAAGATTTTTTAATTCCAGCTGTGGAAAGTACACATGAGATTCCACCTGATTTACCGCGGGAATGATTTCACAGGACCGGACAAACTCTTTGTATTTTTCAGCATCAAAGTTAGAAATCCCGATGGCACGGACTTTTCCGTCCCGCAAAGCTTCTTTGAAGGCTTCATACATTTCCGGAGCGCTTTTATAGGGCTCGTGGATCAAGAGAAGATCGATATAATCGGTCTGCAGCTCGTTCAGAGACTGTTCAATCCCCGATTTTGCTTTTTGATAGGTCGTTCTGGGACGGTAAATTTTGGTTGTGAGAAAGAGTTCTTCTCTGGGAATTCCACTTTCTTTGACTGCACATCCGACAATATACTCATTTTCATACATCTGGGCTGTATCGATCAGCCGGTAACCAAGATCCAGCGCAGTCAGGATGCTCTGTTTTCCCGCTTCCCCGCGGATATCCCAGGTGCCAAAGCCGATCATGGGCATCCGAACGTTATTATTTAAGGTCATATCATTCAAAATCGATCCCCCGCTTTCTGAATTGTTTTCTGCATTTATTATACAGAAAGCGGAGGAGTCTGTAAAATATCCAATACTTATATCATGATATGCAAAATGGGAATATCACCACGAATTTATATAAGCCTCTAGCGAATAGATTTCCCAAGCTCGTAAGCCTGCCCAAGTTCCGGTTTGCCATAGAAAACAAGTACGCACATGAAAGTGCGATACTTACATTACAGTATAATACTTACCAAAAGGAGAGCGTAAAATGGGAAAGCGATGCATATCAAACGAATGTCTCAGCACGACCGGTTTCAGCTATACGTTATCTTTGATTAACGGAAAATATAAGATGACAATTCTTTATACTTTGATGGAGTTTGGTGTGGTTCGGTTTAATGAAATGAAAAAATATATTGGAGGAATCTCCTATAAGACACTCAGCTCCACACTGAAGGAACTGGAAGCGGATCAGCTTGTCCACAGGGAGGGAAAGGGAAATGCTCTGGACGCACACGCAAGGCTCCCCATCGTCTAACAGCAGGCAGTTCCCCTCGTTGTAGTTACAGCACTCATGCACCAGCCGCCGCGCCCGCCGGTGTTGGCGGTAGTCCATTCTCGGCAGCTTATCGCTCATGGCTCTGCTCCTTTCTGCGGCGGGGTTCCTCCCGGCGCAAAATCCGGTCGATGTTCCGCTTGACGGTCTGCAACTCCTTAAACCGCTGTTTCTGTTCGTGATAGGTGTTATACAGGCCGGATTTCTTGGAAACAAGCTGCTCGATCTCGTCCTGCAACGCTTTCCGGGCGGGCAGCCTGGTAATGCCATGTGCCTTGAAATACCGGGCGGCTGCGTCGGCTATGATAAAATCGCTCTCATGCGCCTGCCGGTATGCGGCGCGGGCTTTCTCGGATTTCTGCGCTTTCAGCCCGTCGCGGGCGGGCTTGGTCTTGGCGTAGGCAAGTACCTGCCGCTGCAACTCCTTTTTCCCTTGCAGCTTCGTTTCCAGTGCTTTCAGCTTGCCGCTGGTCTGGCGCATTTCCTGATAGGCGGTATCAACGGCGGCTTCCAACTGCTCCGGGGAAGTGAAGCCGTATTCCTGATACACATTCAGCGTCGCGGCCATTTGTTTGAGGTTGTGCATGGTCGCCCAGCGTTCATAGCCCCGGCCTTTGCCCTCGGCTTTCTTCTGCTCAATGTCCACAAGCCGCTGCACACCGTCCTGTTTCGGGGCGGTTTGAGGGGCTTTTGTGGGCTGTATGCCGGTTTTCCCACGCCGGGGGTATTCGAGTATGGCCGCGGCCTTTTCTGTGGCTCTGGCGGCGTTCTGCTCCAAAACGGCAAGGACAGCGGCGCGGTCAAAGTCGTCACCCAGCTTCCGGGCGGTAATGGGCTTTGTCCTGTCCGGCGTAAGGTAGGAAAGCCGCCCCCGGCTCTCCTTGACGGCCACGCCCTCCCGCAGCAGCAGAGAGGAAAAGTCCTCGAATGAGGCCGTTGTAGACAGCGCGGCGCGTATGGTCTGCCGCAGCTTCTCCTTGTTCGTTTCAAACTTGGTCTTCCGGGGCGTGATACCGCCTGCAATCATGGGGGCGTTCTGCCTGTCCAGTGCGGCCTGTCCCTTTTTCTGCGCCCAATACTCCCGGTCTGTGACGCGGTTCTTGCTGCCGTTCAAGAGGTCGATTTGGTAAAGCCCCTCCCGGTGGCACATCTCCATGACTTCGGACTTGAAGTAGCGCAAGGCCGCGTCGGTACAGCGGTGCTTGCAACCGGCTTTCGTGTCGGCTGGCCTGTCCATGTAGGGCAGGAACGGCACTTCCTCAATCCGCAGGCTGTTAATGACGATATGCACATGGATATTTCCGCTGTGGTTATGCCCGTCCGGGTGGGTGCATACAAGGGCTTGGTGGCCGGGGAAATGCTCGGCGCAAAACTTCTCGCCCAACTCCTGCGCCCGGTCTACGGTCAAGCCGTTGTCCGGGCCGTCCCGTGGGTCAAAGCTGATGATATAGTGGTGGCTTTTCACATCTTCCCGCCGCAGTTCAGCGTGGACAGCCGGTAGTCCTCGCGGGGGATAAGCCTGCCGGTTTCATCAAGGACAGGCTTCATGGTAAACTCGTCATGCTCAAACAGCAGGTATTGTTCGGCGGCTCCGTAGTCGGCGTTTTTAGAGTTGATATGCTTGAGTGTTGCCAACTGCGTCACCTACTTTCTTGAGGACTTCATACTTGAGGGCGGCAAGGTCGGCTATGGCGGCGCGTACCTCGCCGGACAGCGCGTTATAGGGTACGCCGTACTCGTTCAGATACCGGGCAATCTGGTTGAGGTTGCCGCCAATCTTGCCATACTCGGCGGCCAGCTTTCCAACAGCGGAGAGCAGTTCATCATTGACCGCCGACACATGGATTACGGGGCGTATAGTCGCCCGCCGTATCGCCTGCCGGAGAAATTCGGACTGGCTGATACCATAGGGCGCAAGCCGCGCTGTGAAGTCGGCGTATTCTTCTTCGGACAGCCGGGTTTTCACAACGCGGCTGCGGTGGGGTGTGTTGTATCGCTTCGGCATGGGCTGTAAACCTCCTTTCACTTATCACAAAAAATAGGCTGGTCTGTTAGGTATTTCCGGGGCAGTTCTCGCAAAAAATGGCCTGCCGGACGGAAATATTTTTGCGGCGCAAGCCGCCATAGCAGGGTTTGGGGAAGGCACTCCCCAACAAGTTTCCCGCGAGGGGCAAAACCGCAGAATTGCGGATTTTGGCACCGTGGTAGAAACTTGCTCTAAGACTGCCGCAGACTGCCCCTGTCTGGTTTTTGCGTACATAGAACGGACAGGGCGGGGCTTCCGGCCCGCTGTGGACGGTCTTTTTCCCTTTTCGCTAAAGATACATTTCAAAGGCCGCCAGCTACCCGCTGAAAGAAGATTTTTCAAAATTTCTTTTGCCTTAGTAATCCGGGAACGGCGGTTTTGGCAACCGGCGGGGCAGAGAATTTTCCCTTTCACTCCCCACACCACCGCGTTTTGAAATTTGCCAAACGGGGCAGGCAGCTTTTTTCGGCTTCATCTACCTACTACGGGTGATTTTCGATTTTGCCAAATAGACAACAAAAAAAGCAGCAAATCTTTTTCAGACTTACTGCTTTCACTGGCCGCGCCGGTGGGCGGCTGGTATTCAGTTTTGAAAGTTCGGTTCAGGTTGGCTCGATAACTTAGGATTTGCTATTATCTTATATATCTTTTATTTATATTTAAAATTAGTATTGATACTATTATTGTTACAATTAAAGTTATACAACAACTTAACAAACTATAATTAAATACAAATATTGCAGATAACCCATTTATTAAACAATGAGTTAATATACAAGGAAATACACCTTTCGATACCTTTCTTATTGTTGCCAAAGCATAGCATAAGGTTAAACACATTATTCCAAAAAGAAAATAGTTCATATTTGCATTTGCTGTTCCTATTATAAAAAATATTGGTAAATGCCATAACCACCAAATAATAGAAGTAAAGATTGTTGCTATATGAAATCCAAATTTCTTTTCCAATTCAGGTTGTAAAATCATTCTCCATCCAACTTCTTCATTTCCACCACCAAATAACATCATTGGTAAAATTACTATAAGCATAAATATAGGAGCACCAAATTTAAATCCATTTATTGCACACCCCAAAACATAATAAATCAATACAAATAAAATTACTAACTCAAACTTCGCACATAGATTTTGCCTATGCACCTTGAAAATTCAATATCTGGCAGGTATTCGATTATCAAAGTTCACCCTTTGCCCTATGCCGCCTGAAGCTGTGTCTTCAACAAAACAGGCAATGTGTTCATAAATGCATCCACCAATTCGTTGATCTTTTCTTCGGTCAGTTCGGTGTTGTCCTTGAGGATAGACCGGAACATTTGGAGCAGCATTTGAAATGCCTGTATCCATGTGATATCGGCCATTTCGTCTGAAAAATACAGGAAGAGTTCACCCAGCGAGCGGTTGTCGTTCGATTCCCGGCTCTCCAGGGACAGCATCATATACCGCGTGAAAACAACCGCTGTGTGGGCTGTCATCGCGTCATAGGATAAGGAGTTGCACTCCCTGCTGAGGTTCAGGTAGCTTTTGCATACCTTGAAAAAGACTTCGATATCCCAGCGCTTCCCATAAATACGGATGATCTCGTTTTCATCCAGGGTTGTATCCGTTGAGATGAGACATAAGTATTCCTTCCTCTTATTCCGGTTGCGGACATAAACAACTTTTGCCGGGATGCTTTCCCCGTCCTTCACCACATCCACCAGCACCGACAGCAGGTAGCGGGAACGTCCACGTCTCTTTTTGTTCTTATCATAGATTGTGAGCAAGGACATATCTTCCCCATTATAACGGAAGAACATTTTTGGCGTCTTTTTCACCATGCCGATCACATCATAACCGATTGATTTTACCGCATGGAGCGTACTCGGGGAAGCAAACCAGCTGTCAAAAAGGACATAGTTGGCAGGGATCTCCGCTTTTTTAGCGGCTTTCAGCAGTTCCAGCATTGCGTGGGTTCCTTTTTGCACGGAAAGTATCCTGCGCCGGTACCCTGCGGTCCGTTTATCGACAGCGGCAGCCTCATTGACCCGGTTCTTTTTATTCTCCGATGAGAGCAGGACGCTGTTGACCGGCAGGAAGGTACTGCCATCTGACCATCCCAGCGTGAGCATACGGAAGCCAAAACGGTATCTGTGATTTGCATGGTCATAAGTTTTTGCCAGCAGTTCCACCTTTTTGGAACGGTTCCGCTCAAACAGGGAATCATCGATGATCAGAACATTTTTACGTTCCTCGGAATCCAAAGGTACAATGGCGTCCCTGATAATCCGGGAGGCCAACAAGGTTGTAAAACGGATCCAGTTGATTTGTAGCATCTTCATAAAACGGTAAACGGTATCTTTCGCGAAACCGGGGGTGTTGCGTCCGGTAATCAGGCTCATATACATGCTCCTGTTAGAGAAAATCAGCAGGAAAAGGTATTGGAAAACCTCAACAACCGGAATTCCCTTTTTCTTATAGGCATTGGCTGCCTTTAATGCCGAAGAGATGTGAAACCGCGCAAAAAATCTCTTAATAGATTTTGAAATCTGCTTATCATTTTGGTTCGCTTGTGTTATACTGATATTCATAGCATGAGCCTCCGGTTTTAATTGTTTTTTGGTCAATTCAATTATATCAAACCAGATGGTTTCATGCTATTTTA
The DNA here is from genome assembly GCF_002161525.1 of Drancourtella sp. An57. Classification (NCBI taxonomy): domain Bacteria; kingdom Bacillati; phylum Bacillota; class Clostridia; order Eubacteriales; family Oscillospiraceae; genus Drancourtella; species Drancourtella sp. An57. Next base: position 2,910 of record NZ_NFHY01000001.1, on the reverse strand, counting down.
TTGCCAGAACTTATTGAATTTTCAAGGTGCATAGGCACTTATTCAAGTGCGAAGTTTGAGTTACTAAAATATAAGTCCAAATATTATGTTTTATATCAAATATCTTTTTTAACCATTCTTTTAAATTCTTAACTTTGTTATTTCTCTTTAGTGATATATAAGAGGCAATAGTTGGAGAGAATCCCCCGATAATGTGCATAATCCTTAAAAATATATTATTTATTGTCAAGTTAAATATTTGACTAATTAAAGCACAACCACCCCAAAATATTAGCATTATAACAAATGTTATTATTAAAAATTCTTTCACTAACTTTTTATTCATAAATACTCCTATCATCTCTACAAATTACTATTTATATAATAGCATTTTCCATTGATTTTTCTTTTGTAACTTTTTCACCTAAATAATTAGCAAGCTTTTCTGTAAAAAAGCTAAAGTAAGATACTCCGTTGTTTCTTTTATTTTGAAAATATGGCAAAAATCCCCATAGTGTTGATGGAATCCCTATTACTATTAAATATAATGGTCCAAAAATAAGGGATTGAATTGTATGACCATATTCGTGAACTAAAAGCCTTTTACTTAATTCTTCATCTGGTATTTTATTTTTTGTTCTTTTATCTTTCATCGGATTAGTTGTTGTAAAGACGAACATTCCCAAAGATACACTTGAAGGAACATTTCTTTCAGTAATAATTGCACCGTGATAAAAATAATGTTTATTTTTTATATTAATTAAAAGTACTATAAATCCTAACAATGTTTGTGGCAATCCCCAAGTGCATTGAATTAATATATATATTACATTTTTCATAACTAACTCCAATCTACAACTTCCGGTTTGTCGCTGACTCTATTATACTATGGCCGCTTACTTATAGGAATAGATGGATTGTAAACTTGTTTGGGAAAATCGCTAATGAAAGCCGATGTTTGTTCTTTGCTTATCGCTCAAATCGAAACTTGAACAGTGCGGCAATTAGCTTCTGCTTCACGTAGTCCTCAACCTCGGCGTTGACCTGCCCGTGTACTTTGCAACAGTAGCGGATATATCCGGCGTAGTGGGAAAGAACGGTGTCGATTGCGTCCGGATCGCCCTCATGGGCTTTGACGATTGTTTCATAGGGGAGAAGTTTACTCATGGTCTTTTCCCTCCATGAGCCGCCGTAACCGCTGCAAGGCAAGCTGGATATGCCGTCCCGCTGTGCTGCGTGTCCGTCCGATATGTACGCCGATCACTCGCTGCGGCTGGCGCAGGAAATAGTAACGGAAAATTTCTTCCTGTGCCTGCTCCGGCAAGAGTGCAAGGGCGGCGGCAAGCTCCGCATGATACAGAACGGCGGTCTGGCCGCAGGCGTTAAGAAGATATTCTTCAATCTGCTCCGGCTCGGCAAACTGGACAAACTTCTCATTCATCAGATAGTCAAGAGAAACTTCCCGTTTCCACCTCCGGCGCAGCTTCAAAATTATATCTATGGCGGCGTGACGAATGACAACCTTGCAAAAGGCGTTAAAGGTGTACTGGATATGCACTTTGTAGGCTTCATCTTCGGTCATGGAAATTCCCCCTCTCTGAATAATAGTGCGGGGCGGCAGCACTCCTTGCTGTCGCCCCTTGATTGCCTACCAGCAAAGGCGGGCGGGGCTGTCAACGGCGGCGCGTATGCGCCGTTCATCTTGACCGTTGACTGGCTCGACTGACTTTGCTATGTTTTGTAAAAAGTTTTCTCAATCTATGATTTTTTCTTTACGGGTACCCACACTTCAAATACCGTATTTTTAGGGTCTGGATTTATATATACCTCAATATCAGGTGCATTTCCGTATTCATAACCAGAAGCAGGAAGCCATTCGGTATAAATACGGCGTTCTAATTCTTGGACAGATTGATTCGTGCCAGTTCCGGGAAAAATCGCCCATGTTGTCGCAGGAACCGTGTATTCTTCAAATTCGGGATTCTCCTGTGATGTTGCAATAGCAATAAAGTATTTCCATTGTTCCTCGTCGTTACAAACGCTAATGCCCAAAAGACCTGCTGGCGAAGCGGAAACCATTTGCGATAGCTTTTCAAGCGTTCCATTTTCAATACAGTCCTGCCACATTTGCGGAACAACAGAAAAATTTTTTTCTAACTCTTTGCTTAGAGGCGCAGACACTCCTATAATGCGGAACGCTTCTTTTGTTTCGATTCGATAATTCAATTCTTCTACTCCTTTCACTACAAGTTTGAACGAAAGACGCGGAAATGATTTTACATATACATTTCCGTTCTTAACAGCAGAAGGAGAAATCCCATGAATGGACTGAAATGCTCTGTTAAAGGCAGTTGGGGAATTATAACCATATTTTCCTGCTACATCAATAACTCTCTCATCACCACTTTGTAAATCAACAGCAGCTAATGACATTTTTCTCTTGCGGATATATTCAGACAGTGGAATACCCGCCATATAAGTAAACATTCTCTGAAAATGATAGGAAGAACAGCAAGCAATTTTTGCAATTTCTTCATAATCAATCTGCTGCGTAATATTTTCTTCGATATAGTTGATTACATTGTTAAATCTTTCAATCCATTCCATTTTCAATCCCTTTCCTGATACTTTAAGTTTAGCAGAGTAGCATGGTATTGTCCTCTCATTATCTGCCCGAAAAAGAGAGGACAGCCACTAATCAATTTTTATTATACCATTCAAAAGTGAATAGTACATTGTTTTCTCTTTGTTACACGGGAATAATGGGCTGCTGTCTATCAATTCTTGTGTGTTACTTTATGACACATGAGCATTCGCATAGGCCTTAACCTGCCGAATGATTCTGTTAGCGTACTTCGGATTATTTTCGGTGACAAAAGCTTCAATACCGGAAGAATCGAAGATGGTTAAATCTGCTTTTGCAGGATCAAT